>JAISNB010000198.1 GCA_031276435.1 Burkholderiaceae bacterium
GTAGCCCAGAACGCCAAACAGGCCCACCATCCACACGTCGAAGGGGTTGTTGTTGGTGGTGTAAACGCCAATCGCGCAGAACAGCACGATGGCCGGGAACAGCCAGCGGTACGGCACGGTGAGCAGTTTGATCCAGATGCCGATGAGCGGCAGGTTCAGCACCACCAGCATGGCGTTGCCAATCCACATGGAGGCAATCAGTCCCCAGAACAGATCGGGGTTGCTGCTCATGACCTGCGGGCCAGGCTGGATGTTGTGCAAGATCATGGCGCCCATCATCAGCGCCATGACCGGGTTGGACGGAATGCCCAGTGCCAGCAAGGGGATGAACGAGGTTTGCGAACCCGCGTTGTTGGCCGATTCGGGCGCCGCCACGCCGCGGATGTTGCCTTTGCCAAAGGGGATTTCTCCCGCGTGCAGCCGGGTTTTCTTTTCCAGCGCGTAGGCCGCAAAGGCCGAGAGCATGGCGCCGCCGCCGGGCAGGATGCCCAGTACCGATCCAAGCGCTGTGCCCCTGAATATGGCGGGCAGCATGCGCCTGAAGTCCTCTTTGCCGGGATACAGGTGGCGCACTTTGCTGGTCAGCAGCTCGCGCTTTTCGCCCGGGCGCGAGAGGTTGGCGATGATCTCGCCATAGCCGAATACGCCCATGGCGACGGCGATGAAGCTGATGCCGTCCATCAGCTCGGGCACCTCGAACGTGTAGCGCGCGGTGCCAGAGATGACATCGGTGCCAACCAGTCCGATCAGCAGGCCGAGCACGACCATGGCAATGGCCTTGAGCAGCGATCCCGAGGCCATTACCACCGCGCCGATCAGTCCGAGCACCATCAGCGAAAAATATTCCGCCGGGCCAAAAGCCAGCGCCACCTCGGTCAGCGGCACGGCAAAACCGGCCAGAATCAGCGTGCCCACGCAGCCCGCGATGAAAGAGCCGATGGCCGCCGCCGCCAGCGCAGGCCCGGCGCGGCCATTGCGCGCCATCTGGTAGCCGTCGATCACGGTGACCACCGACGAGGCCTCGCCCGGCAGGTTCACCAAAATGGCCGTGGTCGATCCGCCGTACTGCGCGCCGTAGTAGATGCCGGCCAGCATGATCAGCGCGGCCACAGGCGGCAGCGCGTAGGTGGCTGGCAGCAGCATGGCAATGGTGGCCAGTGGCCCCACGCCAGGCAGCACGCCAATCAGCGTGCCCAGCAGGCAGCCCACAAAAGCGTAGACCAGATTCTGGAAGGTGAACGCGACGGCAAAGCCGGTTTCAAGGTGTTCGAGCAATTCCACGCGAGCGGCTCCCTTTCTGGTCAGGCGCCCGGCCAATCCGGCCACACCCGGATGGCAAGCCCCAGCGCCCAAACAAAAGTGGCCCAACTGCCCGCCGCCAGGAGGGTGGCCAAAACCAGCACCTCGCGCCATTTGAATTGCGCGCTGGCGCGCGCCGCCACGATGGTGAGCGCGTAAACGGCCACGATCAGGCCCATGGGCGGAATGCCCAGGCGGGCAACCCCGCCAAGCAAAATGCCAAACAGCAAATTGGCCCCAATGACGCAGACCAGCGGCTTGAAGGCCCACGCTCCGATGCGCTCGCCGCTCAAGGTTTCCACCACCAGCGACTTGAACACCATGATGCCGCCCAGAATGGCCAGCAAAATGCCAAGCAGCAGCGGGAAATAGCCCGGCCCCATGCGGGCCGCCTCGCCCACCGTGTAGCCGCTCGCGCCAAAGGCAAAGCCCAGCCCGGCCACAATGAAGAGCAGTCCGGCAAAAAAATCCTTCTGGTTTTTGATGTGCATGGGTTCCTTTTCCGCCGCCCGCAGCAGGCAGCGCGCGTGCATGGCCGCGCCAATCAGGTCATGGGCGGCGTGGCGGTAATGACTTCTTCCATGGTGGTGATGCCTTCGGCGGCCCGCAGCGCCCCGGCCAGACGCAGCGGGCGCATGCCGTCGGCTGCCGCCTGGCGGCGCAGGGCGCTCAAGCCACTTTCACTGTGCACCAGATTGCGGAAAGCCTCCGAGATGGTGAGCAGCTCGTAAATGCCCATGCGTCCCCGGTAGCCCGTCATGCGGCATTCCACGCAGCCCACGGGCTTGTAGAGCTGGTGGTTGTTGATTTTCCAGGGTTTGATGGCTTCGGCCAGCATGTCAGCCGACGCGGGGTCGGTGTCAGGCGCGCGGCAGTTGGGGCACAGCGTGCGCACCAGGCGCTGCGCCAGCACGCCCAGCATGGTGGCGTTGAGCAGGTAGCTGGGCACGCCCAGTTCCATGAGCCGCGTCAGCGCCGAGGGCGCGTCATTGGTGTGCAGCGTGGAGAAAACCAGGTGCCCGGTCAGCGCCGCCTGCACGGCCATTTCGGCGGTTTCCAGATCGCGGATTTCGCCGATCATGATGATGTCCGGATCCTGGCGCATCAGCGCGCGCAGCCCTTCGGCAAAGCTGAAGTCCAGTTGCGGCTGGACCTGCGTCTGGTTGAGCGCCGGGTCGATGCGCTCGATGGGGTCTTCGATGGTCGAGACATTGACCTCGTCGGTGGCCACCCGCTTGAGGGTGGAATACAGGGTTGTGGTCTTGCCCGATCCGGTCGGCCCCGTGACCAGAATGATGCCGTTGGGCCGGGACACCAGGTTTTCCCAGCGCTCGGCGTCGTGCTGCGTAAAGCCCAGCGCGCTCAGGTCCTTGACGGCGGTATCCGGATCGAAAATGCGCATGACCAGTTTTTCGCCAAACGCCGTGGGCAGCGTTGACAGGCGCATTTCAATTTCCTGTCCGCGCGGATTGCGTGTCTTGATGCGCCCGTCCAGCGGGCGGCGGCGCTCCACCACGTCCATGCGCCCGAGCAGCTTGATGCGCGCCACCATGGCGGCCATCACGCCAATGGGCACCGTGTAGACCGAGTGCAAAACCCCGTCGATGCGAAAGCGGATCACGCCCTGCTCGCGCCGTGGCTCCAGGTGAATGTCGCTGGCGCGCTGGTCGAACGCGTACTGCCACAGCCAGTCCACAACCTGCACCACGCCCTGATCGTTGGCATCAAGCTGGCGGTTGGACTTGCCCAGCTCGACCAACTGCTCGAAATTGGCGACCAGACTGGTGTTGCCCGAGCGTTCAACCGCACGCACCGATTTGGCGAGCGCGAAAAATTCAACGGTAAAGCGCTTGATCTCCTGCGGATTGGCGACCACGCGGCGCACCTTGCGCTTGGCCTGGCGCTCGATCTCGGACACCCAGTCGTCGATGAAAGGCTCGCTGGTGGCCACCACGATTTCGCTGTTGCTCACCTGCACGGGCAAAACCTTGTGGCGCTCGGCGTACACGGCGCTCATGGTATCGGCCACGCGGCCCACATCCACCTTGAGCGGATCGATGCGCAAATACTCCAGCCCCGCGCGGCGCGCCAGATACTGCGTCAGCTCTTCCACATCCATCGGAGCGCCGTCGCTGGCGCGCTCAATGCCCACCGCCGCCAGCCGCACCAGCGCGGGCTGCGCGCTCTCGGCCTGCGAACAGCGCGAAATGGTGCGTTGCGCCTCCTTGGCCGTAATCACGCGATCGGCCAGCAGCCAATCGACCAGCACGCGCCACTGAACCGGCCCCACATACTGTGGCGGCGGCACGCTGGCAACGGCGGCGCGCCGGGTGGCAGATGAGGCGGATTTGACTTTTGTATTCATTTTTGAAGCGGTTTGAAAGTGCGAAGCCATTTTCCCGCAGGCAGGCGCCAGCGGGTCTCGATCTCCAGCGCGCGCGCCTGCAAAACACTGCGTTTGGGGCGGCTGGGCGTGTGCTGTGCCAGCACCACGGTATTGCCCTCGCGCGTCGGCTTGAAAACCCACACCGCGCGCTCGCCAAAGGCATGGGCAATGCGCCCAAGACTGCGCTCGAAACTGACCGAGCGCCCGAACAGGTTGACCGCCATGCAAGCGCCTTCGGTCAAAAGGCGACGGCAATCGGCGTAGAAATCCGCGCTGTCAAGCACGGGCGCGGCGGCCTCCTGATCGTACAAATCCACCTGCAAGGCATCCACCGTACCCAGCCACTGGGAACGCTGAATCTCCTGGCCCGCGTCGGCCAGCACCACGCGCAGCCGCGGCCCCGGCGCGGGCAGGTTGAACCAGCCCTGGCACGCGGCCAGCACGCGCGCGTTCAACTCGATGGCCGTGCAAACCATGCCCAGCCTCTTGTGGCAAAACTTGGTCAGACTCGCCGCCCCCAGGCCAAGCTGCATGGCGTGCTTGTCGCCTGCCGCCGCCGCATCCAGCGGCGACAGCAGCAGCCACGCCATCATGCGCTGCACGTACTCAAGCTCCAGCGCGAGCGGATCGTCCATGCGCATGGAACCCTGAATCCACGGCGTGCCCAAATGCAAATGGCGCACGCCGTCGCACTCGGAAAAACTCACTTCCGGCAAACAACTGGCTGTATCTCTTCTCACAATGCGTCGATGATCGGTTGCTGCGCCTTTGCTGCAAAGACAGGCGAAAAGCCCGCCCCCTGGCGCGCTGCCACTGACCGCGACGGCGGCGCGCCTGAGGCCCGATTGTCGCACCCGCGTCAACGCCGCCGGAAAGCCGTTGTCACAAAACGCGCCGCCTGGTGCCGTTCGATGCGAATGACCGCCGCGCCCAACCTTCGTCATTGCGAGGAGCGCGAAGCGCGATGCAGCAATCCATCGTCTTTTATTTGGTGCAACACTCTTTTTATTGGTGCCGCGCAGCCCCTTCACCCAACTCTCCCCCATAAATTGGAGGAGAGGGGGAAAGAAGAATATGGACGTGACACGCTGAAAATTCAGTCGAGCCGTTTTATTTAAAAGCCACTTCTTGGAAGTGGATTTTTGTGGCTGCTGCGGGCACTTTGTGCAGCGCAGAGGCGGGAACCCTCTCCCCCTCTGACCTCTCCCCATCCCTCCCCACTTGTGGAGAAGGACAGGGAGTAAGAACGAAGGAAAAGAACAAGAATGCGTTGTGCGCGAAAGCAATGGTGGGTTGCCACGGGCCTTACGGGCACTCGAAATGACGGAAATTCAAGCGTTTGGTTTGTTCGGCGCTTTGCGCTGCCCATGCAACGATGGCGGCGGCAACTTCAAGGCGGCGTGCCCTGAACGGGTGCACAAAAAACGGACGGACGGATGCGCCTCAATTTTCCACGCCACCCGAGGACAGCAGCGCGTGCGTGACGGCTTCGCGCACGACGGCGGTGACTTCGTTGCGCACGCGCCCGCCCAGGCCGAGCATTTGCTCGTGCACCACGCGGGCTATGGCTTGGCCGATTCGCTGGTCCAGATCGGGGCCAATCTGCTCCAGCACGGTTTGCGCGATGCGCGCTTCCAGATCGGCCTGGACGGCAGCGCGCCCCGCGTCGGCGGCGGCGGCAACAGCGCCTGGCGTTTTTTGTGGGGAGGGCGTTTTTTCAGGCGGTGTGGCGGCGGCGGCCGATGCCACGCTGTCGACAAGCGTGGGCAGCGCGTCCACGCGGGGCGGCTGCGGGGCGGCTGCGGCTTGCGACGCGCCGCCGCTGGTCAAGGAAGGCAAGGGCGACGCTGGCGGCGCTGCCAAGGGCGCGTTGCCGCTGTTGTTGCGTGGCGTGTCAGAACTCATGTCATGCTCCTGCTGGGGGTGCGGCCACGTCGTGCCGGATGATGTTGTAGCCGCGCTCGGTGTAATGCCGCCAGCGCAGTCTGGCCTGCTGGCGTTCCTGCGCGTTGGGGCCGACCAGTTCGATCAGGCGCTCGAACCGCTCGAATCCCTGCGGCAGCGCGCTGCCCAGATTGAGCAGCACGTTGTGCGTGGCGCTTTGCCTGCAATCGACGCCCAGCACGATGGGGCTGCGCGCGCGCACGCGCTCGCTCGCGCCAGCCAGGCAATGCGGGATGAAGTCCAGCGCCGAAAACGACCACAGCGCGCGATCGAGCGCGTCCAGCACATCCCCGGGCGCCATCACGAACACTTGCGCGCGCGCGCCAAACGCCTTGCGCAGCAAGCGGCACGTGTAAGACTGGAGGTCTGGCACGTTGAAGTGAAACTGCACCTCAGTCACACCGCTGGCCTTTCTTTGCGCGACGCGGGTTTCTCACTTTGCCTTGCCGCGGCGCGCGGTTTCCCGCGTGGGCGCGTTTGCCGCCGCCGCCGCGTCCAGCAGGTAGCCCAGCAGCAGGCCCACGGGCCGCCCCGTGGCGCCCTTGGCCTTGCCGCCCACCCAGGCCGTGCCCGCAATGTCCAGATGTGCCCAGGGCGTTGGCCCGGCAAAGGGTTGCAGGAATTTGGCGGCGGTGATGGCGCCAGCCGGGCGTCCGCCCACGTTGGCGACGTCGGCAAAGCTGGTTTTGAGCGCGTCGGCATAGTCGTCGTCCAGCGGCATGCGCCAGCATCCGTCGAGCGCGGCCTCGCCCGCGCGCAGCAGGGCGCCCGCCAGATCGTCGTCGGCGCTGAACAGGCCGCTGCGCACGGCGCCCAGTGCAATCACGCAAGCGCCGGTCAGTGTGGCGATATCGATGATGGCGCGCGGCTTGTAGCGTTGCGCGTAGGTCAGCGCGTCGCACAGCACCAGGCGGCCTTCGGCGTCGGTGTTGAGGATTTCAATGGTGCGCCCGCTCATGCTGGTGACCACATCGCCCGGCTTGACGGCGCGCCCGTCGGGCAGGTTTTCGCAGGCCGGAATCAGTCCCACCACGTTGATGGCCGGTTGCAGTGCCCGCAACGCGCGGAAAACGCCCAGCACGCTGGCCGCGCCGCTCATGTCGAATTTCATTTCGTCCATTTCGGCGGCGGGCTTGATCGAGATGCCGCCTGAATCAAACGTGATGCCCTTGCCCACCAGTGCCACGGGCGGCTGCGACTTGGCCGCGCCCCGGTAGGTCAGTACGATAAAGCGCAATTCTTCCCGCGACCCTTGCGCCACCGCCTGGAAAGCGCCCATGCCCAGTTTGGCGACTTCCTTGGGGCCGAGTACTTGGCAGTCGATGCGCTCGCGCTTGCCCGCCAGTGTTTGGGCCGCCTGCGCCAGCAAGGCGGGCGTGGCGTGGTTGGCGGGCCGGTTGGCCCATTCGCGCGCAAAGGCAATGCCTTCGGCTGTGGCCTGCGCGCGGGCAAAGCGCGCTTTGTGCGCGGCAGGATCGCCCACGCCCAGCACGATTTTGCGCAGGCCGCTGCCCTTCTGCGTCGCCGTTGCCGCATCGGGCTGGCTTTTGGTGGCCGCGTAGCGGTAGCTGGCACTGGCGAGCGCCAGCAGCGCGCCGCCCGCCCAGTCGCCTGGCTGCGGCTGCCCATCGGCGGCGGCAAAGACCACCAGCAAGGTTTTGCCGGGCGCGTCGCGCAAATGCGACCACGCCGCCCAGACGGCATCGCGCAACTGGCGCGGCTGCGCGTCGCCCACGCTGGCCAGGACCACGCGGGGCGCGCGCACGTTGATGGGCGCAAACAGGTGCAGCGCGCCGGTGGCGTCCGCCTGGGCTGGCAAATGGCCGCCCGCGCGCGCCGTGGCGATGAGCCGCGACAGTGGATCGCGACCCGGCCTGAAGTTTGCGGGCGCCAGAACCAGAAGCATGTCGGCGCTGGCGGTTGCCGCACTGGCCAAAGTCAGTTTGCGCAGTTCAAAGTCCATAATTCACCTTTTCGTTCAGCAAAAAGCTCTGGATGACGGCAACGCGGCCACCTGCCGCGACGACCGGCGCGCCCGAATCAAACGAATGCGCACGCGCAGCCCCCGGAGCTTTGAAATGCGGCAATGTTATTTCATTTGGCTTTTCGCAAGGAACTTGGGCGCAATTTTGGCGCGACCCTGCTCGTGCTGCTGACCATCGTGATGACCACGATGCTCATCAAGGCGCTCGGGCAGGCGTCGTCGGGCCGCGTCAATCCCTCTGAGGTGCTGCTGGTGATGGGCTACACGGTGATGGGCCAGTTGCCCACCATTCTCACGCTCAGTTTGTTTGTGGCCGTAACCGCCACGCTCACGCGCATGTACGCGGCCAGCGAGATGGTGGTCTGGTTTTCCTGCGGGCAGAGCCTGGCGTCGTTCTTGCGCCCGCTGCTGCGCTTTGCGCTGCCGATTCTGGCCGTCATCGCACTGCTGGCGCTGCTGGCCTGGCCCTGGTCGAACCAGCAAATCCAGGGGCTGCGCGAACGCTATCAGGGCCGCAATGACATCGACCGCGTGGCGCCTGGCCAGTTCCAGGAGTCGCGCGGCGGCACGCGGGTGTTTTTCATCGACAAGGACAGCCCCGGCAGCCAAAGCGCCAGCAACATCTTCATTGCCACGGCGGAAAAGGGCAAGCAGTCGATCACCACGGCGCAATCTGGCCGCACCGAAACCCTGGGTGCGCAACGCTTCGTGGTTTTGTCGCAGGGCCAGCGTCTGGACATCGATGACACCACGGGCGCCACCCGCCTGATGGAGTTTGCCGAATACGGCGCGCAGATTGGCGAGCGCGAACTGGCCGCGCCGCGCCCGCAGGAGCGGCCACGCTACAAATCCACCCTGCAATTGCTGCGCGAGCCTACGCCGCGCAACCTGTCGGAGCTGTCCTGGCGCATCGGACTGGTGCTGGCCGCGCTCAACTGCGGCATTCTGGCGCTGGCGGCCACGCGCATCAACCCGCGCGTGGGCCAAAGCGCCGGTCTGGTTTTCGCGCTGCTGGCTTTTGCCTGCTACTACAACATGATCAACGTCGGGCAGTCGTGGATTGCCAGCGGCAAGGTCAACATCGCACTGTGGCTGCTGCAATTGCACGGCGGCATTCTGGCGCTGTCGTTGCTCTGGCTGGCGTTGCGCCAGGGCGGCTGCGCCATCTGGGGGGGGCGCAAAAGCGCCCGCGGCGATGACGACGGCGCCGCGCCCCAAGCCGCGCGCGCGCAGTGCGCAAAGGCCGCGCCATGAAAACCATACGTCGCCTGCTGTTCAGGCAGGTGCTGCACGCCGTGGCCTTTGTGGCGCTGGCGTTTTTGCTGCTGTTTTTTTTCTTCGACCTGCTCGACCAGCTCGACGACGTGGCACGCTATGGCAAGCAGGGCTACACGCTGGGCTACGCGCTGCTGCATGTGGTGCTGCTTGTTCCCAGCCACATCTACGAACTGCTGCCCATCGCGGTGCTCATTGGCGCCATCTACGTCATGGCCCGCATGGCCGAAAGTTCTGAATTCACCATCTTGCGCACCAGCGGGCTGGGGCCGGGCCGCGCGCTGGCGACGCTGCTCTTGCTGGGCGCTGCTTTCGTCATGCTTACCTTCTTGTTTGGCGACTACCTGGCACCCGACGCCAACCGCGCGGCGCAACTGCTGCGCACGCGCTTTTGGGGCGAGATTACGGTGGGCCGCACCGGCGCCTGGCTCAAGGACAAGACGCCCGAGCGCGTCTACTCGGTCAACGTGGGCGCCATGAACGCCTCTGGCGACATGAGCAATGTGCGCATCTTCGAATTCGGAGCCGATGGCCGCATGGTCGCTACTTTGCAGGCCGCTCAGGCGCAGTTTGGCGACGGGCGCTGGCTGCTCAAGAACGTGTACGAGCGGCGCTTTGTCCATCTGGCCGCAGGCGGCGACGGCGGCGGCGGGGAACGTCCGCAAATTGCGACGCGCGCGCTGGCCGAGATGGACTGGCCCACCCAGCTTTCCAGCGACATGGTGGCCGCCACGCTGCTCAGCCCCGATCGCATGCGCACGGTGGACCTGTTTCGCTACATCTCCCACCTCAACGACAACGGCCAGAGCGCCCAGCGTTACGAGATCGAGTTCTGGCGCAAAGTGTTCTACCCGCTCAGTTGCCTGGTCATGGTGGTGCTGGCCCTGCCCTTTGCCTACCTGCACTTTCGCACCGGCAACATTGCCGGTTACGTGTTCCTGGGCGTGCTGGCGGGCATCAGCTTTTTCCTGCTCAACAACGTATTCGGCTTCATCGGCAACCTGCGCAACTGGGAGCCTTGGCTGACCGCCGCCGCGCCAAGTTTCATCTACTCGCTGCTGTCGCTGGCGGCCTTTGGCTGGCTGGTGCTGCGGCAGTGACAGGCCCAAACGCAGCGCCCGCGCCGTCCGCCGCGCGCGGCATCTTGCTGGTGGCCCATGGCGCGCGCGATCCGGCCTGGCGCGCACCCATCGAGGCCATTGCCCGGCGCCTGCGCGCGCTGGCGCCCGGCATCTGGGTGCAATGCGCCTATCTGGAGCACAGCGTCCCCGATTTGCCCGCCGCCGTGGCACAAGCGGCGGCGGCCAGCGTCAAAACGCTGCGCGTCTGCCCGCTGTTCCTGGGCGCGGGCCGCCACGCGCGCCAGGACTTGCCCCGGCTGTTGCGCCAACTGCAAAACACCTGGCCCGCCATGGTTTTCGATCTGCAAGCACCGGTTTTCGAGCAGCCCCAGGTGATCGACGCCCTGGCCACCGCCGCACTGGCACCCGCGTTTCCAAAAAAATAGGCATAATGATCGCGTTTGTTATACGCAATTCATTATGAACCTGCATCAATTCAAATTTGTCCAGGAAGCCGTGCGGCGCAACCTCAACCTGACCGAGGCGGCCAAGGCCCTGCACACATCGCAACCCGGCGTATCCAAGGCCATCATCGAACTGGAAGACGAGCTGGGCATCGAGATTTTCACGCGCCACGGCAAGCGGCTCAAGCGCGTGACCGAACCGGGCCAGAAAGTGCTCGACTGCGTGAACATCATCATGCGCGAGGTCAGCAACCTCAAGCGCATTGGCGACCAGTACAGCAAGCAGGACACGGGCACCTTCTCCATCGCCACCACGCACACCCAGGCGCGCTACGTGCTGCCGGTGCCCGTGACGCGGCTGCGCGAGCGTTACCCCAAAGTCAACATCAGCCTGCACCAAAGCTCGCCCGACCAGGTGGCGCGCATGGTGATCGACGAGGTGGCCGAAATCGGCATCGCCACCGAATCGCTGTCCAACTACGCCGATCTGATTACCCTGCCCTGCTACGAATGGCAGCACATGCTGGTACTGCCCGCGGGGCATCCGTTGGCCAAGGCCACGCCGCTCACGCTGGAAGACATTGCCAAAGAACCGCTCATCACCTACCACCCGTCGTTTACTGGCCGCACCCGCATCGACCACGCCTTCGCGCAGCGCCAGTTGCAACCGCAAATCGCGCTGGAAGCCATCGACTCGGACGTCATCAAAACCTACGTGCGGCTCGGCCTGGGCGTGGGCATCGTCGCTGAAATGGCCATGGCCGACGACAAGGACAAAGACCTCATTGCCCGCCCGCTCAACCAGTTGCTCGGCCAGAACACCACGCGCATCGCGCTCAAGCGCGGCGCTTACCTGCGCGACTTTGTCTACCACTTTGCCTCGCTGCTGTCTGACCGGCTGGACCGCCAGCTCATCGAAAAAGCCATGACCGGCCACGTCAGCGACTATGAACTCTGAAACCAGCGCGCTGCCGCCACCGCCCGCTTTTGACTCGCGCCTGCCGCACGTGGGCACCACCATCTTCAGCGCCATATCGGCGCTGGCCGCCAGGCACCAGGCCGTCAACCTGGGCCAGGGCTTTCCCGACTTCGATTGCGACGCGCACCTGCTGGAAGCCGTCAACACCGCCATGCGCCAGGGCCTCAACCAATACGCGCCCATGCCCGGCGCGAGCGCGCTGCGCCAGGCCATCGCCGCCAAAATCGAAACGCTTTATGGCCGCGCCTACAGCGCCGACACTGAAATCACCGTCACCGCTGGCGCAACCCAGGCCATCCTCACCGCGCTGCTGTGCTGCGTCAAAGCGGGCGACGAAGTTATCGTGCTCGAACCCTGCTACGACAGCTACGCGCCCGGCATCCATCTGGCCGGTGGCCGCGCCGTGGCCGTACCGCTCACGCCGGGCAGCTTCCGGCCCGACTTCGATCTGCTGGCCGCCGCCATCAGCGCGCGCACCCGCGCCCTCATCCTCAACACCCCGCACAACCCCAGCGGCACCGTCTGGACAGCCGCCGAAATGCGGCAACTGCAGGAAATCCTCGCGCCCACCCGCATCCTGCTCATCAGCGACGAAGTCTACGAACACATGGTCTACGCGCCAGCGCGCCACGAAAGCGCGGCGCGCTACCCGCTGCTTGCCGCGCGCGCCTTCATCGTCTCCAGCTTTGGCAAAACCTGCCACGTCACCGGCTGGAAAATCGGCTACGTCACCGCACCCGCCGCACTCACGGCTGAACTGCGCAAAGTACACCAATTCAACGTGTTCTCCGTCAACACGCCCATGCAGCACGCACTGGCCCAATACATGGCCGACCCCGCCCCTTACCTGCAACTGCCCGCCTTCTACGCGGCCAGGCGCGACTTGTTCCGCGCTGGCCTGGCGCGCACACGCTTTCGCCCCCTGCCCTGCGAAGGCACCTACTTCCAAACCGTCTCCATCGCCGACCTGAACGTGCCCGAGCGCGCCCTGCCCGAAGCCGACTTCTGCCAATGGCTCACGCGCGAAATCGGCGTGGCCGCCATCCCGCTCTCGGCCTTCTACGGCAACGGATTCGACCAAGGCCTCATCCGCTTTTGCTTTGCCAAAAAAGACGAAACGCTGGCCCAGGCCATCGCGCGACTGGAGCGCTTGTAACGCGCCTGCTCCCGCAGCGCGCCACACACTTGCCAGAAACCACGACGGGAAGACGGCGCCATGATGAACAAGAAACCAGTTTGTTGCGAAACCTATACGGGAGAGCCTCCCTTCATGGCCCTCGCCCATCCTCACCCCCCGCCCCTCTCCACAAGTGGAGAGGGGCGCATATTGCACCCTCCCCTTTGGGGAGGGATGGGGAGATATCAAAGGGGGAGAGGGTGGCGCAAAGCGCCGGGTGAGGGGAGATACCATGGGAATTCCCGTGCATCAAACTTCAGGAGCATAAAATGAAGAAAACACTGAAAATCTTGTTTTTCCTGTCATGGCTGCTGTTCGCCCTGATCTCGGCAACGACGCCTTTCTACGTCAAACTAATGAACAGATCACACACTGCTTATGAATCATTTCTGGCAATATCGGCCATCAATTTGGCAGTACGCTGTGGGGATCATGAGAAAGCGACACTTTTCTACGATGAACTGAATTACATATACGATGGAAAAACCAGCAGCAAAGACAAAACAGGTGATTCGATTGCTGTATTTTTTCTTTCGGTGCCAGTTGAATTTTTTTGACTGATTACGATCAGCTCGACTTCGTCAAGAAAGCAAGGGCCAGAGAGCTTGCTCTCTACAAGCAACTCATCGACGGAAAAAGTCAATACCAGCCACCGCCTTGCCTGCGGGGCGACAAATAAGGCAATCATCGCGGAAATTCATCTGGATACTGAATGCTCGCAGACATTTTTGCGCTGCCGCGCGGCTCGCAGGCACGTGCAGCGCATCGCATTCCGGAATACGATTTTGACATGACCCATAACAATCAATCACCGCGCAAGATGCAGACTTGCATGACAGGCACCAAAAATGACATACAAAGACATCCTCATTGTAATCTTCCTCTTGCTTCCATTTCTGCTTGTTGGATACAAAAATTCATTCAGCAATGGCATAGTCACTTTCATCAGGTTTTTTGTTTC
>JAISNB010000226.1 GCA_031276435.1 Burkholderiaceae bacterium
AGGCCCTGCAAGCAGCTTGGGCAACTGGTGAGGATTTTGATGTCGCCTTTGTCGTTGCCACCGCTGGCGGCGCTGCGCAGTCGCGCTTCGTCCTGGCGGATTTCTTTTTCTTTGCGAAAGCGTACCTGGGTGGCGATGTCGGGGCGGGTGACGCCAAATGCGCCGCTTTCGCCGCAGCAGCGGTTGTTTTTGATGACTTGCGGGCCGATGAGGGCTTTGACGGTTTTGGTGGCGTCTTGCTGCCGCATGGGGTTGTGGCAAGGCTCGTGGTAGAGGTACGCGCCCTGTTGCCTGGCGGGCAGGGTGATGGATTTTTCCAGCAGGTATTCGTGGATGTCGATGATGCGGCTGCCCGGGAATATTTTGTCGAACTGGTAGCTGGCGATCTGGTCGTGGCAGGTGCCGCAACTGACGATGACGGTTTTGATGTCGAGGTAGTTGAGCGTGTTGGCGACGCGGTGCAGCAGGACACGGTTGTCGGTGATGATTTTTTCGGCCACGTCAAACAGTCCCGCACCGCGCTGCGGGTAGCCGCAGCATATGTAGCCCGGGGGCAGGACGGTTTGTACGCCGGCGTGCCACAGCATGGCTTGCGCGGCCAAGCTGATTTGGCTGAACAGGCGCTCGGAGCCGCAGCCGGGAAAGTAGAAAACGGCTTCGCTTTCGGGGGTGGTGGTTTGCGGATTGCGGATGACGGGTACGTATTGCCGGTCTTGCACGTCCAGCAGGGCGCGCGCGGTTTTGCTGGGCAGGCCGCCGGGGAGTTTTTTGTTGACGAAGTGGATGATTTGTTCGCGCACGGGCGCCGGGCCGACGGTGGCTGGCGGATGTTGTGTTTGTTTGCGGCCCGCTGCGCGGAAAAAGTCAACCGCGGCGCGCTGCGCCTTGAAGAGCGCGCCGGTCATGACGGCGCTCGCCGCGCCGATGAGGCGCGGGTCGGTGGCGTTCAAAAAGAACATGGTTGCCGCGCTGCCGGGGCGGAAGCTTTTCTGGCCCATTTTGCGCAGCAGGTTGCGCATGTTCATGGTGACGTCGCCAAAGTCGATTTTGACGGGGCACGGTTTCAGGCAGCGGTGGCAGACGGTGCAGTGGTCGGCCACGTCCTCAAATTCGGCCCAGTGTTTGATGGAGATGCCGCGCCGCGTTTGTTCTTCGTACAAGAAGGCTTCGACCAGCAGCGATGTGGCCAGTATCTTGTTGCGCGGGCTGTACAGCAGGTTGGCGCGCGGCACGTGGGTGCTGCATTCGGGTTTGCATTTGCCGCAGCGCAGGCAGTTTTTGATGCTCTCGGAGATGGCGCCTATGTCGCTTTGCTGCATGATGAGCGATTCGTGCCCCATGAGTCCAAAGCTCGGCGTGTAGGCGTTGGTCAGGTCGGCTTTGATGGCGCGTGCAGCGCCGTCGAAGGGTTTTTGCTGGCGCAGCAGTTTGCCGCGGTTGAAGTGCCCGTGTGGATCGACGCGCTGTTTGTATTGGGCAAAGGGGGCGAGTTCCTGGTCGCTCAGGTATTCGAGTTTGGTGATGCCGATGCCGTGTTCGCCAGAGATGACGCCGCCCAGGCTGCGCGCCAGCGCCATGACGCGGTCGACGGCTTCGTGCGCAGTGCGCAGCATGGCGTAGTTGTCGCTGTTGACGGGGATGTTGGTGTGGACGTTGCCATCGCCCGCGTGCATGTGCAGCGCGATCCAGACGCGCCCCTTGAGTACGCGCTTTTGTATGGCAACGCATTCGTTGAGGATGGGTTCGAAGGCGATGCCGCGCAGCAGTTGGCCCAGCGGGTCGCGCAGCTGCACTCTCCAACTGGCGCGCAGGGTGTGGTCTTGCAGTTGCGCGAACAGTGTGTCCACGTTGCGCAGCCAGTGCTGCCACTGCTGGCGCACGGCGCCAATGAGTTCGCGCGCCTGGGAGAGGCGCTCGGCCAGCAGTTCTGGCGTGGGTGCGTCGGCGGAGTCTTCGGCGTGGCCCAGCGGCAGGTTGCTTTGGCTGAAGAAGGCTTCCAGCGCGTCAGCCATTTCGATTTTGTTGCGCAGCGACAGCTCGATGTTGATGCGCTCGATGCCGTCGGTGTATTCGGCCATGCGCGGCAGCGGGATGACCACATCCTCGTTGATTTTGAAGGCGTTGGTGTGGCGGCTAATGGCCGCCGTGCGTTTGCGGTCGGACCAGAATTTCTTGCGCGCCTCGGGCGTTACCGCGATGAAGCCTTCGCCCGCGCGGCTGCCCGCGATGCGCACGACTTCGCTGGCGGCGCGCGCCACGGCATCGGCGTCGTCGCCAACAATGTCGCCAAACAGCGCCATTTTGGGCAATACGCCGCGTTTGGATTTGGTGGTGTAGCCGACGGCTTTCAGATAGCGGTCGTCCAGGTGTTCCAGCCCCGCCAGCAGCACGCCACTGCGGCGCGCCTGGGTGAACATGAAGTCCCTGATTTCGACAATGCTGGGCACCGCCTGCTTGGCGCTGCCAAAGAATTCCAGGCACACGGTGCGGGTGTGCCCAGGCATGCGGTGCAGCACCCAGCGGGCGCTGGTAATCAGGCCGTCGCAGCCTTCTTTTTGCACGCCGGGCAGGCCCGAGAGGAATTTGTCGGTGACGTCCTTGCCAAGCCCTTCCTTGCGGAACAGTTTGCCGGGGATGTCCAGCTTTTCGGTGCGCAAGGGCGTTTTGCCGTCGGGCGCAAAGTAGGCCAGATGGAAATGCGCGGTCTCGGCATCGTGGATCTTGCCCATGTTGTGTCCCACGCGGGTGACTTCCAGCCACTGGCCTTGCGGCGTGACCATGCGCCAGGAGGCCAGGTTGTCCAGCGCGGTGCCCCACAGCACGGCTTTTTTGCCGCCCGCGTTCATGGCGATGTTGCCGCCAATGCAACTGGCTTCGGCGCTGGTGGGATCGCAGGCGAAAACCCATCCGGCCGCCTCGGCCGCGTCGGCCACGCGCTGCGTGACCACGCCCGCCTCGGTGTGGATGGTGGGCACGGGCTGCTCCAGCCCCGGCAGTTCGAGCATCTGCACCTGGCCCATGCCGATGAGTTTTTCCGTATTGATGACGGCGCTTTTCCAGTCCAGTGGCACGCCGCCGCCGGTGTAGCAGGTGCCGCCGCCGCGCGGAATAATGGTCAGGCCCAGATCAATGCAGCCTTTGACCAGGCCTGCCATTTCGGCCTCGGAGTCGGGTGTCAGCACCAGCAGCGGAAGCTCGACGCGCCAGTCGGTGGCGTCGGTTACGTGGCTGACGCGCGAGAGGCCGTCGAATTTGATGTTGTCCTTGTGCGTGTAGCGGCGCAGCAGCCGCCCGGCGCGGCGGCGCAAATCGGCCACTTTGTCAAAAGAGCGGTCAAACGCATCGACCACACGCTCAGCGTAGGTCAGCAGCTCGCCCACCAGTGCGTCGCGGCTGGCGTCCTTGTCTGGCGTGCGGCGTTTTTCAATTTCAGCCACGCGGTGGCGCAACGCCTGTACCAGCAGCGCGCGGCGCCCGGAATTGGCCAGCAAGTCGTCCTGAAGGTACGGATTGCGGCGCACCACCCAAATGTCGCCCAGCACCTCGTACAACATGCGCGATGAGCGGCCCGTATCGCGCTCGCCGCGCAAAGCCTGCAAAATCTCCCAGGACCGCTCGCCCAACAGGCGCAGCACGATTTCCCGATCCGAGAAACTCGTGTAGTTGTAGGGAATCTCGCGCAAACGGAGCGGCGCGCCGGGGGGGGGATTGGCAATCAGATGGGTGAGCGTTGTGGGATCTGTCATGTCGTCAGCCCAGCACGGCGCGCCAAAATCCTGGGCACAGGCCAATCGGGCAAACCAGGCTGGCCTCTGGCTGGCCCGTGATTTTATCGTGCGCCCCAAATACCCGGCGCGTTTGGGGTATAGGCTTTGCGCTCGGCCCCAGGCGGCCACGGGCCAAAACCCAAACCCGGCGCAAGAAAAACCGCCCAATGCCGCATTCGCCAATTCATGGGGGTTTTCTTGATCCGCGTCAGGTTCGGCAAGCGTTGGGCAAAACACGAAAGCGGCCGAATTTTATAATCCAAGGCTATGGCCGTCTGGGCACTTGGCTTGAACCACAACACCGCGCCGCTGGATTTGCGGGGCCGTTTTGCGTTTGCCGTCGACCAGATCGCGCCCGCCCTGCAAGGCCTGCGGCATGCGCTGCCGCAGCAACCCGAAGCGGCCATTTTGTCCACCTGCAACCGCACCGAAGTCTATTGCGCCAGCGCGCAGCCGGTGGCCGAGCAGGCGCTCCAGTGGCTGGCGCAAACCGGCCAGGTGCCCGCCGACGCGCTGCGCACACACACCTACCTCATGAGCGACAGCGGCGCGGCCCGCCACGCCTTCCGCGTCGCCAGCGGACTGGACTCCATGGTGCTGGGCGAACCCCAGATCCTGGGCCAAATGAAAAGCGCCGTGCGCGCCGCCGAAGAAGCTGGCGCCCTGGGATCCACGCTCAACCAGTTGTTCCAGCGCAGTTTTGCCGTCGCCAAACAAGTGCGCACCTCCACCGGCATTGGCGCGCACAGCATCAGCATGGCCGCCGCTGCCGTGCGCCTGGCCGGGCAATTGTTTGAAGACCTCAGCCGCATCCGCATCCTGTTTGTGGGCGCAGGCGAAATGATCGAGCTGGCCGCCACGCACTTCGCGGCCAAACAGCCCCGGGCCATCTGCGTTGCCAACCGCGGCATCGAGCGCGGCGAAAAACTCGCCCTGCGCCTTGGCGGACAAGCCATGCTGCTGGCCGATCTGCCCGAGCGCCTGCACGAATTCGATGCCGTCATCAGTTGCACCGCCAGCACCCTGCCCATCATTGGCTTGGGCGCGGTAGAAAGCGCGCTGCGCAAACGCCGCCACCGCCCCATGTTCATGGTCGACCTGGCCGTGCCGCGCGACATCGAACCTGAAGTCAAGGAGCTGGAAGACGCCTATCTCTACACCGTGGACGATCTGGCTGGCGTGGTGGAGGCCGGACAAGCCAACCGGCAAGCCGCCGTCGCGCAGGCCGAAATCATCATCGACGCGGGCGTGCAAAGTTTCATGCACTGGCTCGGCCAGCGCGACGGCGCGCAAGGCGTCGTGCCGCTGATCCAGCAAATGCACGCGCAAGCCAGCCAATGGCGTGCCCAGGAAATCCAGCGCGCCCGCAAACGCCTGGCCAAAGGCGAAAACGTGGACGCCGTACTTGACGCGCTGGCCCACGGCCTGACGCAAAAAATGCTCCACGGCGCCATGGTGGA
>JAISNB010000096.1 GCA_031276435.1 Burkholderiaceae bacterium
CCGCTCATTGATTACGTGGTGGCGCACGAACTGGCGCACCTGCGCGAAATGAACCACAGCCCGCGCTTTTGGCAGGTGCTGCAAAGCGTCATGCCCGACTACGCCGCGCGGCGCAGCCAGCTCCACGGCGAACTGCTGCCGCCGTGGTAGGAACGTTTCGCTTTTGCTCCCCGTCCACCGCTCAATCCGCCCTGGCGCCCGAGAGCTGGACCAGGCTCTGGTAGCGCGCGCGTTCGTCGCTCATGAGTTGGCCGAATTGCTGCGGCGTGGACGGGGTGGGTTCGGCCAGCAGGCTGGCAAAACGCTGGCGCGTTTCGGGTGTCTTGAGCGCGTCGGTGAAGGCGCTGTTGAGTTTGTCGATGACTTCCGCGGGTGTGCCAGCCGGTGCGACCAGGCCCCACCAGGTGTCGATTTGAAAGCCGCTGAGCGTTTCGGCCATGGCGGGCACGCCGGGCAGCAGGTCAGAGCGTTCGGCGGTGGTGACGGCCAGTGCCTTGAGTTTGCCGCTTTTGATGTTGGGCGCGGCGGTGGCCAGGTTGTCGATGTTGAAGTCCACTTGTCCGGCCAGCAGCGCCAGTTGCGCCGGGTTGCCGCCGTTGTAGGGGATGTGCGTGGCGACGATGCCCGCCTGCTGTTTGAACAGTTCGCCCGCCAGATGTCCGGCCGAGCCGTTGCCGCCCGATCCGTAGTTGAGTTTGCCGGGGTTTTGACGGGCGTAGGCGATCAGGTCGGCCAGGGTGTTGATCTGGCGCTTCTGGGCGGTTTGCGCGTTGACCACCAGCACGTTGGGGACGCGCGCGATCCGGGTGATGGGCGCGAAGTCCTTGCCCGCGTCATACGGCATTTGGGTGTAGAGCCACGGGTTGATGGACATGGTGGCTACGGCGGCAATGCCAAGGGTGTAGCCGTTGGGCGCGGCGCGGGCGACAGCGGCCATGCCGATGTTGCCACCAGCGCCCGGTTTGTTTTCGACCACGATGGCGCCAAGCCGGGTTTTGGCCTGCTCGGCCAGCGCGCGCGCCGTAATGTCCAGCGGGCCGCCGGGCGCGTAGGGCACGATCAGGACGATGGCCTGTTTGCCAGATTGCGCTAGGGTGCGCAGCGGCGCGGCGGTGGCGGCCAGCGCCAGCGCGGCGCTGCGGGTGAGAAACAAACGGCGTTGTTGTCGCATGGGGATTCCTTTTGGATGAAAAAACCGCGCGCCAGGAATCTGGCGCTGTAAAAATGGGGCGGCTGCGCGCCGCGGCTGCCGCAGCGCCCCATCGCAAACCCTGAGAATATCATTTATCTTTCATAAGTTATGAAGGCCAGATCGCTTGCAATCAATACCAGCAAAAGCAGACAATTGACGGAATAAATCGCGCCGGTCACCAGTGCCGAACGATAAACCCACTTCCGGTCATGCTTTCCAGGGCGGAATGCAACAAGCATACAAACAAAAAGCCCGCACAGGCAGAAACACATGGCAAGAAAAAAAGATGACGCGCCAATATCGATTCCCTTGTCGCCTCCGTAGCCATGGAATTTCCAGGCATTGAAGAGCGCGGCATAAAACCTTTCCGCAATGACAGACAAGCCGAGTAGCGATGCCGGAAACAGCAGAAAAATACAGGCCCAACAAAAAAGCGCGCTTTTTTTCGTCACCATCGGCCCTCATGCGCCCGAGGCGGCGCTGGTGAAGGCGTCGGCAAAGAAAGCGTCCTCGGGCAAGGCGGCTTGCGCCACAAAGTCGCGCTGCGCGGCCTGCACCATGGCGGGCGCGCCGCAGGCGTACACCTCGTGGCCGGAAAGATCCGGTTGGTCTTGCAGCGCGGCCAGGTGCACGAAACCGGTGCGACCCGTCCAGTGGTCTTGGGGCAGCGCGTCAGAGACGACGGGCACGTAGCGCAGCGTTGCGGGCATTTCGGCCTGCTTGGCTTTGACCCAGGCGTCCAGATACAAATCTTGTGGCCGCCGCGCGCCCCAGTACAGGGCGACAGCGCGCGTGCTGCGCGTGTGCTGCAAGTGCTCCAGCATGGCTTTCGCGGGCGCAAAGCCGGTGCCCGAGGCCAGCAAGAGGATGGGCTTTTGCGAATCTTCGCGCAGATAAAAGCCGCCAAACGGGCCTTCGATGCGCAAAATGTCCTTTTCCTTCATGGCGCCGAACACGTGGTCGGTGAACTTGCCGCCGGGCATGTGCCGGATGTGCAGCTCCACCATGGGCGCTGCCGCCGCGCCGCCTTCGGTCAGCGTGTGCGGCGCGCTCGCCATGCTGTAGCAGCGGCGGCTGCCGTCGCGCAACACAAACTCCACATACTGCCCGGCGTGGTATTGCAGCAAATCGTTGGCGGGCAACTGGAGCTTCAGAAGCATCACATCGTGCGAGAGCTTTTCCAGCAGCACCACGCGCGCGGGCATTTTCTTGACGGCAAACGCCTCTTGCCGCGTGACCTGGCGCGCCTGGAGCGTCACATCGCTTTGCGCCACGGCGCGGCAGGTGAGCACAAAGCCCGCGGCCACATCGGCGGCGGAAAGCAGCCGCTCCTGATACGGGCCATGCGTCACCTCGCCCGCCAGCTTGCGGCACTTGCACGCGCCGCAAGCGCCCTCTTTGCAACTGTAGGGCAGGCCAATGTTTTGCCGGATGCTGGCGGCAAGCAGGCTCTCGCCTGGCTCGGCCACAAAGCTGCGGCCACTGGGTTGAACCGTGATGGTAAAAGACATGGCGTTCTTCTCGGTATCCTCGTGGGGGAAAATCCAGATTTTTCTGTGAACAGGCAATTTTGCCCGCAAACCCGATGCCCCTTGGCGCGCTGCCCGCCCGGTTTCGCAAACCGCGCGTTCTCATCGTCGGCTGTGGCGACGTGGGTCGCCGCGTCGCGGCGCTGCTGTTGCCGCGCGCGCGGGTGCTGGCGTTGTGCCGCAACCCGGAGCACGCGCCGCGCCTGCGCGAGCGCGGCATCGCCGTCGCGGCGGGCGATTTGGATGCCGCGGCAACGCTGGCGCGCCTGGCCGCCATCGCCACGCACGCGTTGCACCTGGCGCCGCCGCCCGGCGCCAGCGAGCGCGATGCGCGCACCACGGCGCTGCTGCGCGCGCTCAGCAGGCGCAGCCTGCCTGCCGCGCTGGTGTACGTATCCACCACCGGCGTCTATGGCGACGCGCAAGGCGCGCCGGTAACGGAAACGCGGCCCCTGAACCCGCAAACGCCGCGCGCGCGGCGGCGCGTGGACGCCGAACGGCAAGTGCGCGCCATCGGCAGGCGTGGCGTGCGCGCCAGCATCCTGCGCGCCCCCGGCATCTACGCGCCCCAGCGTCCCCCCACGCTGCAAGAGCGCGTGGCGCGCGCGCTGCCCGTGCTGCGCGCGCAAGACGACGTTTACACCGCCCACATCCACGCCGACGACCTGGCGCGCGCCTGCGTGCGCGCGCTGTGGCTGGGCCGCCCGCAGCGCGCCATCAACGCGTGCGACGACACGCGCCTGAAAATGGGCGACTGCTTTGACCTTGTGGCCGACTTGGCCGCCCTGCCGCGCCCGCCGCGCATCACGCGCCAGCAAGCCGAAGAGCAACTGCCCGAAACCCGCCTGGGCTTTCTGCGCGAATCGCGCCAAATCGACAACCGGCGCATGAAGCGCGAACTGAAGCTGCGCCTGCGCTACGCCACCGTGCGCGAAGGCGTGTTGCGGCAATAGGCGCGGGCGCGCGCATACTTTCAGGCGCCATGACAAGCCATGATGAGGCGTGCGACGAATGCAAAGGCACGGTAGAGCGGTTGCCATGCTGCCGGATGCGGGCGGCGGCAGTTTCGAGGGCGAGGCCGGCAAACCCCCGTCATTGAGAAGGCCGCAGCCCCGCAGCCATCCAGACGGCTCATGGATGGCTTGCCGCCACACGCCTTCGGCGCGCGCATCGCAATGACGACAAGGCCGGCCCATGTCCGCAACAACGAAACCCGCCACCGCGCCGCAACACTGGTCAAGACCGAAAAATGCTGCTAGCATGGCGGCGTGTCTTTGCCCAGCCCCAGCCACTGGCTACGGGAGCGGCGCCCGCGCGGGATAACGAAAAACTCCGGCGCGCTTGCCTCAAGCCCCGGCGCACAGGGCGCGCGGCAACGCGGCGCGACTTGGCAAGACGCATCCCTTCAACCTGCATCGCTAACCTGCTACAAGGAACATTCAACATGAAAGCAAATAACAAAGCGAAAAACCAGACTCGCAAAGACTATCTTGGCGCCCCGCCCCCCCGCGGGGGGGCAGAAGGAGCCGCGGCGACGACCCGGGGGGGGGGGGGGGGGGG
>JAISNB010000097.1 GCA_031276435.1 Burkholderiaceae bacterium
AAAAAACCGAAAGGATGGCATGCATGAGTTCACTCACGATCGCGGTGGTGGTTGGCAGTTTGCGCAAGGACTCTTTCAACTTGCAGGTGGCCCGGGCTTTTGTCAGGCTGGCGCCGCCCGATGTGCGGTTCCAGTTCTGCCGGATTGACGATTTGCCGCTGTTCAGTCAGGACACCGAGGGCCAGCCCACGGCTGCTGTGACGCGCTTGAAGGACGAGATCAAGGCCGCCGACGGGGTGCTGTTTGTCACGCCTGAGTACAACCGTTCCGTTCCCGGCGTGCTCAAGAACGCCATTGATTGCGCGTCGCGGCCTTATGGTCAGGGCGTCTGGCAGAACAAGCCCGCTGGGGTGATGGGTGTGTCGCCCGGCGGTTTGGGCACGGCCCTGGCGCAGCAGCATTTGCGCAATGTGCTGTCGTTTTTCAATATGCCCACTTTGGGCAGTCCGGAGGTCTTCTTGCAGTGGAAAGAGGGGCTGGTTACGGCCTCGGGCGAGATCGGCCCGGCCAGCAAGGCGTATCTGCAAGGTTATATGGACGCGCTGCTTGCCTGGATTCGGCAGCACGCCGCTGCCGCCCGGTAAGCTGCGGGGCGCTGCCCGAGCGCGCGGTCAGGGAGCTTGCTGGCGTTTTGCAGGCCCCTTGGCTGCTGGCGCTTGACTGAGGCTGGACAGGCACCCCGTGTTTTTCCAGGCGGGATACGAAAGAGAGGGATGATCGTGTTGGATTTGCTTTTTGCGCACCCCAGGCGCGTTTTTGCCGCCATTGCCGCCATTTGTGTGGCTATGCTGGCTTTTGGCATTTTGTATTTGCAAAACGTGGTGGGGGTCCAGCCGTGCCCGATGTGCGTTGTGCAACGCTATTGCTTCGTTGTGATTGCGCTGCTTTGCGTTTGCGCGGCTTGTTCCGGCAAGGTGTGGGCGTGGCGCTTTTGGGGCTTGCTGACTGTGGGCGTGGCGTGCTTTGGCGCTTTTGTGGCCGCGCGGCAGAGCTGGTTGCAGTGGTATCCGCCCGAGTTTTCCACCTGCGGGCGCGATCTGTACGGCATGATCGCGTCGTTTCCGCTGCAACGTGTGGTGCCCATGATTTTCCAGGGCAGCGGCGATTGCTCCGCGGTGGATTGGACTTTTCTGGGCGGCACCATTGCCAACTGGGCTTTTGTCTGGTTCGTGATTTTCGGGCTGGTTGTTCTGGGCGTGTTGCTGCGCCGCCGTCCGGCCCGGGGCCTGGGAGTCGATCCGCTCTGAGGCTCTTTTTTGCCGCGCGCGCTGGCGGCGGTCAGAGCTTTTTGACCAGCACCTGGCTTTTGCGATCCCAGTTGTATTTGCGCTTGCGCGCTTCGGGCAGCCATTCGGCGTCCACCACTTCAAATCCGCGTTTGAGAAACCAGTGCATGGTGCGCGTGGTGAGCACGAAAATGCTGGTCAGTCCCATGGCGCGCGCGCGGTGTTCGATGCGCTTGAGCAGCTTTTCGCCATCGCCCTGGCCCTGGCTTTGCGGCGATACGGTGACGGCGGCCATCTCGCCCGTTTTGGCCTCGGGGTAGGGGTACAGCGCGGCGCAGGCAAAGATCACGCCGTCGTGCTCGACGATGGAGTAGTTGGCAACGTCGCGCTCGATCTCGGTGCGGCTGCGCTTGACCAGTGTGCCGTCCTGTTCAAACGGCTCGATCAACTGCAAAATGCCCGAAACGTCGTCCGCCGTGGCCTCGCGCAGGCTCTCCAGCTTTTCGTCCACCACCATGGTGCCGATGCCGTCGTGCACGTAAATTTCCAGCAGCAGCGATCCATCCACTGCAAACGGAATGATGTGGCTGCGCTCGACCCCGCGCAGGCAGGCCTCGATGCAGTGGCGCAGGTAATAGCCCGTGTCGTCCGGTTTTTCGGGCGTGGGCAGGCGCGCCATCAGGGCCTTGGCTTCGGCCAGCGGAATTTCCGTATCGATGGGGTTGTCCTCGCTCTCGGGCGCTTCGGGGCGCACGCGCACGCCGGGTTTTTCGGTCATGAAAATCAGCTTGTCGGCTTGCAGCGCCACCGCCACCGATGTGGCCACCTCTTCCATGCTGAGGTTGAAGGCCTCGCCCGTGGGCGAAAACCCGAAGGGAGACAGCAGCACCATGGCGCCCACATCCAGCGAGCGCGTGATGCCCGCCACATCCACCTTGCGCACCACGCCCGTGTGCATGAAATCCACCCCGTCGATGATGCCCTTGGGCCGCGCCGTGAGGAAGTTGCCTGAAATAACCCGCACCGTGGCGCCCGCCATGGGCGTGTTGGGCAGGCCCTGGCTGAAGGCCGCCTCGATCTCGTAGCGCAATTGCCCGGCGGCCTCTTGCGCGCAATCGAGCGTGATCGGATCGGTCACGCGCACGCCATGCACGAAGCGGGCCGAATGCCCCTTGGCGGCCAGTTGCTCGTCCACCTGCGGGCGAAAGCCGTGCACCAGCACAATCTTCACGCCCATGCTCTGGATGAGCGCCAGATCCGTGGCAATGTTGCCCAGTTTGCCAGCGGCAATGGCCTCGCCCACCAGGCCCACCACAAAGGTTTTGCCGCGGTGCATGTGGATGTACGGCGCAACGGCCCGAAACCACGGAACAAAGGTGAAATTGAAAACGGTGAACATGCCCGATGCCATTGAAAAAAGACAAACCCCGGAGAATGCGGCGCGCGCGCTTTCGCAAACACCCGCGCCAGCCGCGCCCGCCCGAGGGCAAACCCGGAAAGTGTAATGCGCGCCGCGCCCGCCGCCCGCTGGCAGTCGGCCTGGGCAACGCTGGCGGCCCGGCGCGCATGCCCGCCTGGCTGGGATAATCGCGCCCCAATGACAACCCGTGTCGTATCCAGCACTTCAGGCGGCGCGCCGACCATCGAATTCCCGCCCGATTTGCCCGTCTGCGCGCACAAAGCCGAGATCGAGGCCGCGCTGCGGCAGCACCAGGTCATCATCGTGTGCGGCGAAACGGGTTCGGGCAAAACCACGCAATTGCCCAAAATCGCGCTGGCCATGGGGCGTGGCAAATGCAATGCGCCGCCGCTCGCGCGCGGGCACCTGATTGGTCACACGCAGCCGCGCCGCATTGCTGCCAGCAGCGTGGCCCGGCGCATTGCCGAAGAATTGCGCACGCCGCTGGGCGACGTGGTGGGCTACAAGGTGCGCTTTCAGGACCGGCTCTCCAAAGACGCATCCATCAAGCTGATGACCGATGGCATCCTGCTGGCCGAAACACAAACCGACCCGCTGCTTGCGGCCTACGACACGCTCATCATCGACGAGGCGCACGAGCGCAGCCTGAACATCGACTTCCTGCTGGGCTACCTCAGGCAATTGCTGCCGCGCCGGCCTGACCTGAAGCTCATCATCACCTCGGCCACCATCGATGCCGACCGCTTTGCGCGCCATTTCCAGAGCGCGCAAGGCCCGGCGCCGGTGCTCATGGTCTCTGGCCGCACATACCCGGTGGAGCAACGCTGGCGACCATTTGAAGAATCGCGCGAATACGACCTCAACCGCGCCATTGCCGACGCGGTGGACGAGTTGTGGACGGGCAGCGGCGACGGCGACATACTGGTCTTTCTGCCCGGCGAGCGCGAGATTCGGGACGCCGCCGACCACCTGCACCAGCATCTGGCCCGCAGCCCGCTCACGCGCGCGGCCCAGGTGCTGCCGCTGTTTGCGCGCCTTTCGCAAGCTGAGCAAGACCGCATCTTCGAGCCACACCCCGGCACGCGCCGCATCGTGCTGGCCACCAACGTGGCCGAAACATCGCTCACCGTGCCGGGCATCCACTGCGTCATCGACGCGGGCACCGCGCGCGTCAAACGCTACAGCTACCGCAGCAAGGTCGAGCAGTTGCTGATCGAGCCAATCAGCCAGGCGGCGGCCAACCAGCGCGCCGGACGCTGCGGGCGCGTAGCGGGTGGCATCTGCATCCGCCTGTACGACGAAAAAGACTTTGCCGCCCGTCCACCCTTTACCGACCCGGAAATCCTGCGCTCTTCCCTGGCCGGCGTGATCTTGCGCATGAAAAGCCTGCATCTGCTGCCAGCGCGCGCGCGGGTCGAGGACTTTGCGTTTCTGCAAGCGCCATCGAGCCGCGCCATTGCCGACGGCTACCAATTGCTGGCCGAACTGGGCGCCGTGGACGACGCGGGCGAGCTGACCGCCCTGGGTCAGGAACTGGCGCGCCTGCCGCTCGATCCGCGCATGGGCCGCATGCTGCTGGAGGCGCGCGCGCGCGGCGCGCTCAGCGAAGCGCTCATCGTCGCCAGCGCCCTCAGCGTGCAGGACGTGCGCGACCGCCCGCTCGGCAACGAAGCCCAGGCCGACCAGCAACACGCCAAATTCGACGACGAGAAAAGCGAATTCAGCGGCTACCTGCGCCTGTGGAAATGGCTGCACAACGCCCGCGGCGGCGGCCACGCGCCCGCCACGCGGCGCGAAATGCTGGCGGCGCAAAACGACGCGCCCGGGCAGCCGCCACAGTCAGTCACCAGCGCCAGCAACGCCGCGCGCCGCCTGCGCAAACCGGCCAACATGGCCGCTTTGCCCGTCGCGCAGCGCATCGCGCTGGCGGCGGCGCAGCAAGCGCAGCGGCCATCTGGCGCGCCGCCGGACCAGAGCCAAACCGCAGCCGCGCCGCCACCGCCCACGCACAAACTGAGCAACCGGCAATACGAGCAACTGCTGCGGCAAAACTTCATCAACCCCAGGCGCTTGCGCGAATGGCGCGACATCCACACGCAACTGCGCACCATCGTGGCCGAACACCGCTGGCGCGAAAACACCCAGCCCGCCAGCTACGAGGCGCTGCACCAGTCGCTGCTGGCCGGACTTCTGGGCAACGTGGGCTGCAAGATCGAGGCCGACTCGGGCCACAAACCCGGCGGCGGCGGCAGTGCTGGTAGCGGCAGCGGCGGCGAATACCTGGGCGCGCGCGGCATCAAATTCTTCCGCCACCCCGGCGCGCACCTGTCCAGAAAACCGGGGCGCTGGATCATGTGCGCCGAACTGGTCGAAACCACGCGCCTCTTTGGCCGCGGCATCGCCAGCATCGAACCGCAATGGCTGGAAGAAGCGGCCAGCCACCTCATCAAAAAACAATTGCTCGATCCGCACTGGGAAAAAAAAGCGGGCGAAGTCGTGGCCCTGGAACGCGCCACCCTCTACGGACTGCCGATTTACAACGGACGGCGCAAACGCTACGCGCTGGCCGACCCGCGCGCCGCGCGCGAAATCTTCATCCGCCAGGCACTGGTGGCGGGCGACTGGGACAGCAAACTGCCCTTCCTGGCCGCCAACCGCAAACTCGTCGCCCAGGTTCAGGATCTGGAACACAAAAGCCGCCGCCAGGACGTACTGGTTGACGACGAACTCATCTACGCCTTCTACGACCAGCACATCCCCCCTGACATTTGCGGCGCGCAAGAACTGCAAGACTGGTACCGCCAGGCAGCGGCCAGCCAGCCGCGCCTTTTGATGCTCAGCCGCGAAGAACTCATGCGCCACCAGGCTGCGGGCATCACCACGCAGGCATTCCCCGGAATCATCCGGATGGGCGGCGTGGACTGCACCGCCAGCTACCTGCACGCGCCCGGCGACGCCTGCGACGGACTCACCGTCACCGTACCGCTGTTCGTACTCAACCAGATCAGCGAGGCGCGCTCGCAATGGCTGGTGCCCGGCATGCTCAAGGAAAAAATCCAGGCGCTGCTCAAAAGCCTGCCGCAAAAACCGCGCGCGCGCTTTGTTCCCCTGCCTGAAAATGCGACCCGCCTGGCGCAAACCCTGTCAGCACCAGACAGCTTTGGCCAGGGCAGCCTGATCGACGCGCTGCTGGCGCGCGCGCGGCAAGAAACCGGACTGGACATCCAGCGCGCCGACTTCAAGCTCGACATGCTGCCCGCGCACCTGTTCATGAACTTTCGCATCGTCGACGAACATGGCCGCCAACTGGGACAAAGCCGCAACCTGGCCGCCCTCAAAGCCGAACTGGGTGGACAAGCGCGCGGCGCCTTCCAGATACTCGCCGCGCTCAAAACCGGTACGCCTCAAACCCCAGACAACGACGGCAACGCGCCAGCAGCGCGGCAAAACGCCAATGCCCCTGCCGCCGCAGCCGTCACCGGCGCGCAACCGCAACCGGCAGCGCCATCGGCCCCAACCGACGCCGCGCTCGCCACACAAAGCCTGCCCGGCGAGGCGCGCTACACCACCTGGAGCTTTGGCGCACTGCCCGAACTCATGCAAATCAGCCGCAAGGGACAAACCCTGGTGGGCTTTCCGGCCCTGGTCGACGACGGTGAGGCCGTGCGCATCGAAGTCTTTGACGAACCCGAACTGGCCGCCACGCAACACCGCGCGGGCCTGCGCCGGCTGCTTGCCCTGCAAATCAGGGACGCGCTCAAATACCTGGAAAAAAACATCCCCGACCTGCAAAAAATGGCCGTCGCCTACATCCACCTGGGCACCGCCGAAGAGTTGCGCGCGCAAATCATCGATCTGGCGCTGGAGCGCGCCTTCCTGCAAGAACAACCCCTGCCGCACGACGCCGCCACCTTTGCCCAGCGCCTGCAACAAGGACGCGCGCGCCTGACACTCATCGCCCACGAAATCGCGCGCCTGGCCGCCAGCATCCTGACCGAATACGCGCAAGCCGTCCGCAAACTCAAAGACACCAAAACCGCCACCACAGCCGCAGCCGACGCCGTGGCCGACGCGCAGCAGCAACTGCACAAACTCATCGGCAAGCGGTTCTTGCTTGACACCCCGTGGCAGGCGCTGCAACACCTTGCGCGCTACCTCAAAGCCATCCAGATGCGCATGGACAAACTGCGCGCCGACCCCGAGCGCGACGCCCGCCACACACGCGACATGCGCGCGCAGGAACAAAGGTTCTGGCGCCTGCTCAGCGAACGCAAAGGCGCCATGGATAACCGCATGCAGGAAATGCGCTGGCTGCTCGAAGAACTGCGCGTCAGCCTCTTCGCGCAAGAATTGCGCACCCCGCAACCCGTCAGCATCAAACGCCTTGAAAAAATATGGGCGCAGTTGAACCAGTGAGCCAGGATCGGGCGGAGCAGGCGCTTGGCGGCGTCACTTGCTCTGGATTTGCCGCTTCAGCAAGCCAAAGAGTTTTGCCATCAAGGCGGGGCCGAAGCGGTCGAACAACAAGAAACATACAATTGCCATTCCTATTGCCAGCATCATGTAAGCATAATGCATCATTTTTGTTTTTATGGGTGCAATAACATTGTTATTGTCTATGGAATAAGTGTACCAGTACGTGTTGTCGCCATCGCTGACAGTTGTTTGAATAAGTGAGCGATGTTCGGTTTTTTCAAGCAGATCATAAGCCAAATTGCTGTACTCCCCGATTTCAACCTCTCCGTGCTTTTGTCTCGGAATCAAATAGCAATCACCTCTGCTGCTGCATTCTGCGGCTTGTGAAAGACTGCCAAGGCTGAATGAATCATCTGATACGTTGAATATAGCAACCATATACCCCGGATGAGGTTTGTCGCCATTTTCCATATGGCGTGTATCCATGATGGATATTATGCGCATAAACACCCAGACTGCCACGAAGAATAAAAATAATTTGAGCGCGATTTTCCCAAGCGCCAGCAAGACCTGGAGTGTGATTTTTATGAGCGCGAGCAGGAGCTTTTTCATTGCGTTCTGGCTTTCCGGGGTCAGTGCGCTGGTTGGGTCGGTGGGAAGGGGTGAGAAGGATTCATGCAAAAAATGAATCCATTTCAGCATCATCTGAATTTCGCACAACACCTGTGCTGGAGATGGAAAAACCTTCGGCCCAGGAATAGACACCATTCCAAAATGTGCTTTGACTGGCTTGCGCCACCAGTTGATGCTCGCCACTGGGCAGCAGTTTACGATAAATGCGCAATTTGATTTTTTGGTGATCGATGGTCAGTTTGCGCTCCGTCAATGGCGGCAAGGCAGCCAATTGCTGCACGGGAAGCGCCTTCAGGTGTTCAATTTCATTGTGGACAAGCACATACAGATGGGGTTTCCCCTGGGAAGTTATATATGACAATCTTCGCCAAAATGCTTTCAATTCGTCGGTATTCAAATCCCGTGCGACACCAGTGCTGGAGATTGCAAAGCCCTCACCCAGGCAAACAACCCCGCGCATTGTTTGCCTGGCAGCGTGCACCACCAGTTGATGCTCGCCATCTGGCAACAAGTCATGCCAGACAAATAAATCAATTTTTTTGTGATCGACAGTCCGCTTTCGCTCCGTCAGTGGCGGCAAGGCAGTCAATTGCGGCAGGGGGAGTGCCTTCAGGCGTTCAATCTCACCATGAGCAGCCGTATGCATATAAGGTTTTATACGGTTGGATAAATGCAATCCTCGCCAAGATGACTTCAATTCGTCAGCGCCCAAACTCCGTATCACACCAGTCTCGGAAACCATAAAACCTTCAGCCTTGCTGAGATAAATGAGCAGCCCATAAATGAGTTTCCGAGTGGCTTGCGCTGTCAGGAGGTGCTCACCATTCGATCGCAAAGTGCGCCAGACATATAAAACAACCTCACTGTTATTGATAAATAGTTTCCGCTCTGCCCATGGCGGCAAGGCAGCCAATTGCTGCACGGGAAGCGTTTTCAGGTGCTCGATTTCATCCCGGACTGCCGCGTTCATTCGCTCTTCCACTTGGTCTTTCCTGTTGCGCGAGAAAATCATTTTTCAATGTCGATCTTCAATATTTTCTCAATGAAAAAAGGAACAGCCGTGGTGTAGGTGATATACGGAACCAGACCCAGTGCCCAAATCAGGGGCAATAAAATTCCATATTTCAATTCTGTGAGATCATATTTCCGAAATAGTATTGTGCTTCCCAAAAAGCAAGCCCAAAACATCACAACGCAAACCGCCTGTGCTATTGCCATGATCCTGTTGAATTTTTCTTTGCTCATTGTTCAGGCTCCCTCTGGCGCACCGGCGGTTTATGGGGCCGCCAGCGCCTTGGTGACGACTTCGCGCACGTCTTTGCTGAGGCCGGGGTTGGCGGCAACGCGGGCGATGGCGGCGCGGGCTTGGCCGCGGTAAGGTTCGGCCAGGTTGGCCCAGCGGTCAAGCGCGCGCGCCAGGCGCGCGGCCAGTTGCGGGTTGATGGCGTCGAGCGCCAGCACATGGCTGGCCCAGAAGGCGTAGCCCGCGCCGTCCGGGCGGTGGAAGGCGGCGCTGTTGCCGCCGTTGCAGTAGCCAAAGAGCAGGCTGCGTGCGCGGTTGGGGTTGCGCAGGTTGAAATCCGGGTGCTGGGCCAGTTGGCGCACCAGCGGCAGGATGTGGCCGTCGCGGTCGGGGGCGCGCGCTTGCAGCGCAAACCATTTGTCGAGGGCCAGCGGTTCGTGGTGGAAGAGGGCGTGGTAACTTTCCAGCGCGCGCTGGGCCAGCGGGTGGCCGCTGTGGAGCAGGGCTTGCAGGGCGCCGAGCCGGTCGGTCATGTTGCTGGCGTCTTTGAAGCGTTGCAGGGCTTTGCCGGGCCAGAGGGGTTCCCACTGGTTGTCGTCTTGCGCCGCGCGGGCGCCCAGGCACAGCATGCGCAGGGCCATGTTGGCCAGAGCGCGGCGGCCCGCGCTGAAGGGGTCGCTCCGGTAGGCGCCGGTGTTGTGGTGCGCCTCCCAGGCCCATTGCCAGTCGGCGCGCAGTTGCAGGGCCAGTTGGTGTTGCATGGCGGTGCAGATGGCGTGGATGCGCTGCGGGTCGGCGTTGGTACAGCGTTCGGCCAGTTGGCTTTCGCCGGGCAGGGTGAGGGCCAGGGTTTTGAAGGCGGCGTCCAGATGCGGCGCGCGCAGCAGGTGGCGCAGCGCGTCGATGAAGGCTTGGGGCAGGGGGTTTTCAGGGATGGCGGCGGCGGTGTCGGCGGCAATCAGGCCCAGGGCGATTTTCTCGCCCAGGCGTTGCGCGGCTTCCCATTGGTTGAAGGGGTCGCTGTCGTGCGCGAGCAGGTGCAGCAGTTGCCCGGGCGTGGCCTGCCAGTGCAGCGCCACGGGGGCGGAGAAGCCGCGCAGCAGCGATGGCACGGGTTCGCTGCTGATGTGCGTGAAGGTGAGGACGGTTTGCGCCTGGGTGAGCAGGCAGGTGAGGGTGGTGGGGGTGGCGCCAGCGGTAGCGGCAGTGTCCGGGGCAGCGGGCGCGGCGGCGGCGGCCGGGCCTGCCAGGCGCAGGGGCATGTCTTGCCCGTCCGGGCCAAGCAGGCCAAGCCGGATCGGGATGACAAAGGGTTCTTTGACGCTCTGGCCCGGTGTGGGCGGGCAGCTTTGCGAGAGGGTGAGCGTGTAGGTTTGCGCCGCGGCGTCGTAGTGGCCGCTGGCCTGGACGACGGGGGTGCCCGCCTGGCTGTACCAGCGTTTGAATTGGGGCAGCAGTGCAGGCAGGGCGCTGGCGGGGTTGGCATCGGCCATGGCCTGGGCGAAGTCGTCGCAGGTGACGGCCTGGCCGTCGTGGCGCGCGATGTACAGGTCCATGCCTTTGCGGAAACCGTCGCGGCCCAGAAGGGTTTGGTACAGGCGCACGATTTCGGCGCCTTTTTCGTAGATGGTGGTGGTGTAGAAGTTGCTGATTTCCAGGTATTCGTCGGGCCGCACGGGGTGCGCCATGGGGCCTGCGTCTTCAGGGAATTGCGCGGCGCGCAGCGCCATGACGTTTTCGATGCGCTTGACGGCGCGCGCGCTGGGCGTGGCGGCCAGATCCATGCTGAATTCCTGGTCGCGAAAAACGGTCAGCCCTTCCTTGAGGCTGAGCTGGAACCAGTCGCGGCAGGTGACGCGGTTGCCCGTCCAGTTGTGGAAATATTCGTGGCCGATGACGCTTTCCACGCCGTCGTAGTCGGCGTCGGTGGCGGTGGCCGGTTTGGCCAGCACGTATTTGGCGTTGAAGATGTTCAGGCCCTTGTTTTCCATGGCGCCCATGTTGAAGTCGCTGGTGGCCACAACCATGAATCGCTCCAGGTCCAGCGCCAGGCCAAAGCGCGCCTCGTCCCAGAGGACGGCGTTGACCAGCGCGCGCAGGGCGTGGCCGGTTTGGTCAAGCTGGCCGGGGCGCACATAAATTTGCAGCAGGTGCTCGCGCCCCGAGCGCGTGATGATGCGCTGCTGGCGCGCAACCAGTTGGCCCGCCACAACGGCAAAGAGGTAGCAGGGTTTCTTGAACGGGTCGTGCCAGCGGGCAAAGTGGCGGCCATCGTCCAGATCGCCCGCCTCGACGAGGTTGCCGTTGGACAGCAGCACGGGGCAGAGTCGCTTGTCGGCGCGCAGCGTGACGGTGTAGGTGGACATGACGTCGGGCCGATCCAGAAAGTAGGTGATGCGGCGAAAGCCTTCGGCCTCGCACTGGGTAAAGAACGAGCCGCCGCTCATGAACAGGCCCATGAGCTGTGTGTTTTGCGCCGGGTTGCACAGGGTGAGCAGTTCCAGATCGATGGGCGCGGGGCCTTCGGGCAGGTGTTCCAGCACCAGATGCGCGCCTTCGACGCGAAAGGCGCAGGCCTGGTCGCCAAGCAGCACGCGCGTGAGGGTCAAATCCTCGCCATCAAGCCGCAGCGGCGCGTCCGCTGGCGCCTCGGGGTTGCGGCGCAGCCGCATTTTGCTGAGCACGCGCGTTTTGGCGGGGTCCAGATCAAAGCAGAGGTCTACGCTGTCAATCCAGAACGCGGGCGGGGCGTAGTCCTGGCGGCGCACGGGTTGCGGGGCGGCTGGGTTGGGCATGTTGCTGTTTGGCATGGGAAGAAGAAAATGTTTGTCTGGGGTGGTCTGGAAAAACGGCCCGCTCGCGCGGCGGCGGCGGGCAGCCTGTGGGGTGGAGTGTGCCCGCATTCGCCAATGGCCGCCACTGGCCGGGTGTGTGGACGGATGCCCGCTGCCGAGCAGCAGCGGCGGCGCGTTATCAAGCCGGTATGTGGGGAACGGTTTTCTGGAATACAAAAATGACTTCATCGTTATTTTGCAGCATCATCCGCGTTTCAAACGACAAATTGAAGGTGGATTTGATTTTTGCAAACATCTCGACCATGCCATCGGCTGTCCAGGCGTGAAAGTGGATGCTGAAGCCGGTTTGCTCCATTTCGGCGGCAATTTCCTGTTCAAATGCGGCCAGTTCAGCGCCCGTGCGGCGCGGGAACAGCCCCTTGTCCATGCCGTGCGCGGCAAACACCCGGGAAAACTCCGCGTAGGCCGCCGCGCGCGACCACGCCGGGCCTTCGGTGTAATCTTTCAGGATGTGCTCGAAAGGCGTTGGCTGGCGCACGCTGTCAAAACTGTGGCGCATCTCCGGAAGGCTTAAATACAGTATGCCGCCATGCTTGAGCACGCGCAGCATGTTCCTGAAACCTTTGACAGGGTTTTCAAAATGCTCAAGCACGTGGTTGGCGATGACGAAATCCTGCGAATAATCGCCAATTTTTGACAGACACTCGCCATCGTCAATGATGTCCGGCTGGATGACGCTGCCCATGTCGATGCCAAAATCGCCGGGCGTCAGCCCCGCGATGGTGTGCAGGCCATCCAGCGCGCCGAGGTCGTATTTGTCGACGTATTGGACCTGCGCGCCCGCGGGAAGCCGCAACGGGTACGCAAACGCCCCGATTTCAATGCCGCGGCCCGACAGGAAAGTGCTGGCAACGGTGTACCGTGTGCTGGCGGTGTCTCCCGTCAGCGGAAAATGGTTTTCAGGCGGGGGGATGGTTTTGGGCTGGGCGTGGCGGCGGCAGTCGTCCTCAATGGTGGCCAGTTTTTCGAGTATTCTGGTCGTGCCGACCAGTTTGCGCACCAGGGCCGTGATTTTTTGCGCGATTTCAGAAGCCATGATCGAATGCCCCAAAAAGAAAATTGCCTGTGGTTTTCTGGATCACCGCAGCCAGCGCGCGCTGGCGGAGCGGATTTTTGCGGCAGCCAGCCATCAAACGCCGAGTTTCAGCGATGCCTCGATGAAGGCGTCCAGATCGCCGTCCAGCACTTTTTGCGTATTGCTGATTTCAACGTTGGTGCGCAAATCCTTGATGCGGCTGTTATCGAGCACGTAGCTGCGAATCTGGTGGCCCCAGCCCACATCGGTTTTGCCGTCTTCGAGCTGCTGCTGCTTTTCCATGCGCTTGCGCATTTCCAGATCGTACAGGCGCGAGCGCAGGCGGCGCCAGGCCACGTCGCGGTTGCTGTGCTGGCTGCGGCTGTCCTGGCACTGCACCACAATGCCCGTGGGCATGTGCGTCAGGCGCACGGCCGAATCGGTCTTGTTGATGTGCTGGCCGCCCGCGCCGCTGGCGCGGTAGGTATCCACGCGCACGTCGGCGGGGTTGATCTCGATCTCGATCGAATCGTCGATCTCCGGATACACGAACACGCTGGCAAAGCTGGTGTGGCGACCGCCCGATGAATCGAACGGGCTTTTGCGCACCAGCCGGTGCACCCCGGTTTCGGTGCGCAGCAGGCCGAAGGCGTAATCGCCCTCAACCTTGATGGTGGCGCTTTTGATGCCCGCCGTTTCACCGGGGGATTCGTCCTCAAGCGTGGTCTTGAAGCCCTTGCGCTCGGCGTACTTGAGGTACTGGCGCAGCAGCATGCTGGCCCAGTCTTGCGCCTCGGTGCCGCCAGCGCCAGCCTGAATGTCCACAAAGGCGTTGTTCGGATCGGCGGGCTGGTTGAACATGCGGCGAAATTCAAGCTGTTCGACGATGCGGGCCAGTTTGCCCGCCTCGGCCTCTATGCTTTGCAAGGCGGCCTCATCGCCCTCGTCGCGGCTCATGGAGAACAACTCGGTGTTGTCGGCCAGATCGCGCGCGAGCTTGTCGAGCACGCCCACCACATCGTCCAGCGCCTTTTTTTCCTTGCCCAGTTCCTGGGCTTTTTGCGGCGCGTTCCAGACCGCCGGATCTTCCAGCGCCGCGGTTACCGTGCGCAAACGCTCCGCCTTGGCGGCGTAGTCAAAGATACCCCCGAAGCGCGTCGGTGCGCGCGCCAAGGTCTGCAAGGCGGGCCTCGATCTGGTTGATGTGTTCTGCGTCCATGAAAATTCACCTGAAATATGGGGCGGCCCGCTCGTGCGCGACATGCGCAACCGGCGCGCCAAGCCCAAAAAAGAGCAGCGCATTTTCGCACGGGCTGCCATGCCACGCGCGGGCCACGCCGAATCGAAATTCACATGCCGCCGCCAGCGGGGCAGGGCAGGGCGCGATGTGCTAGCGCGCCAGCCCAGGGTGCGGGGCCGGGTGCGGGTAGGGCGTGGGTTTGCGCCAGGCGGGTTTACGCCAGTTCCAGCAGCACCGGCGCGTGGTCGCTTGGCTTGGGCCACTTGCGCGGCGCGCGATCCACGCCGCAGGCTTTCACGCGCCTGGCCAGCGCCTGACTGACCAGAATGTGATCGATGCGCAAACCCCGGTTTTTCTGGAACCCGAGCAAGCGGTAATCCCACCAGCTAAAACTGTTTGCGGGCTGCTCGAACAGCCTGAACGCATCCACCAGCCCCAACTGCAACAGCTTGCGGAAATGGTCGCGCTCCTCGGGGGTGTGGTGAATGGTGCCAGCCAGCCCCACGGGATCGAAACTGTCGCGATCTTCCGGAGCAATGTTGAAATCACCAAGCAACACCAAATGGGCATGCGCGGCCAATTCCTCGCGCAGCGCGTCGCGCAAGGCGCGCAACCAACTCATCTTGTACTCGAACTTCTCGCTGCCCGGCGCCTGACCGTTGACAAAATACGCGTTCACCACGCGCAGCGGCTCTGGCGCGCAAGGCACAGTGGCCGCCAGCACGCGCGCGGCATCATCGGCATAACCGGCAATGCCGCGCCGCACATCGGCCAGCGCCGCGCCGCCGCCGCTGCCGCGCATCAACAAAGCCACGCCGTTGTAGGTTTTCTGGCCGAACACGGCGGCTTCGTAACCGGCGGCGCGCAAGGCATCGTAAGGAAACTTGTCCTCGGTCAGCTTAAGCTCCTGCAACGCCAGCACATCCACCGGATTGGCGGCCAGCCAGTCGAGCACATGCTGCAAGCGGACATTGAGGGAGTTGACATTCCAGGTGGCAAGTTTCATGGGTATCAGGGAACCTGTTTTCAGCAAGCGCCTGGGCGGCAAGGGTGGATGGCGCTCAAGGCGTGATTTCACCATAGCGCGAGCGCCACTTTTTTTGCCGCCACCACCGCCCGGGGCTTGATGCGCGGCGCTCACGCGCGAGAAGCT
>JAISNB010000065.1 GCA_031276435.1 Burkholderiaceae bacterium
TTGGGTGGCGCTTTCGAGTACGCGCGGGTAGAGGCGGTCGCCCATGATGGGCGCGCCCAGTGCGGCCATGTGAACGCGCAGTTGGTGGCGTTTGCCGGTGACCGGTTGCAGCGCGTAGAGCGCCCAGGGACCGTGTGTTTGTTGAAGCTGGATGTGTGTTTCGCTGTTGGCGGGGCCATCGGGCGCTTCGCACATGGTGAAGAATTGGCCCGGTGTCTGGATCAGGCGGCTGCGGCGCGTTAGCGGCCATGTTTGCGGAGTTGGCGGCAGCGGGGCGATGGCCTGGTAGTTTTTGCGCAGACTCTGGTTGCGCAGCAGGGCATGGTAGGCGCCCCGGTGTTGGGGCTGGACGCAAAACAGGACGAGTCCGGCGGTTTCGCGGTCGATGCGGTGGACGGGGGTGAGCGTGTTGAGGCCCAGGCGCTGTTGCAGTCGCGTGAGCAGGGTTTGTCGCGCGTAGCGTCCGCCAGGTGTTACGGGGAGAAAGTGCGGTTTGTCGGCGACGACGATGAGATCGTCCTGAAACAGAATGCCTTCTTGCGCGGCGATGTGCGGTTCTTCAGCGCGCGGCTCGCGCCAGTAGTAAAGGCGCTCTCCCGCCGGGCAGGGGGCATGGGGGGCGATGGACTGGCCGTTTTCGGCCAGGACTTTTCCGGCTTGCAGGCGCGCCAGCCATTCACCCCGGGTCACGGTGGGCAGACGGCTGGCCAGAAAGTCGAGTGCCGTGGGCCAGGGGTCAGCCGCGGCGGGGGTGGCGATGCAACTGGCGCGCAGGCCGTCGCGCGCCGCAATGTGCAGGTTGCGCGCCGCATGGCTCATGGGGCGTTGGTGGCGGTGGGCGTTGGTCGCCCGGTTTTTTGCGGTTTGGGCATGCGGTTTTTCACAGGGGTTTCATGCGCGCCGGAAGATCAAGTCCCAGACGCCGTGCCCAAGGCGCAGGCCGCGTTGCTCGAATTTGGTGGGGGGCCGCCAGTCGGGCCGGGGCGCGTAGCCACCGGTTTGGGCGCTGGCGGTGTTGGCAAGCAGTGGTTCGTGGCTGAGGACGTGCAGCATTTGTTCGGCATAGGGTTGCCAGTCGGTGGCCAGGTGCAGGTAGCCGCCGGGTTTGAGCCGCAGGGCGATCTGGCGCGCGAAATCGGGCTGGATCAGGCGGCGCTTGTGGTGGCGTTTTTTGTGCCAGGGGTCAGGGAAGTACACGTGTACGCCGTCCAGTGTGGCGGGCGCGATCATGTGGTTGAGTACGGCTGTGGCGTCGTGTTGCAGGATGCGTATGTTGCGCAGGTTTTGCTCGCCGATGTGTTTGAGCAGCGCGCCCACGCCGGGGGTGTGGACTTCGCAGCCGATGAAGAGGGTTTGCGGTTTGAGGGCAGCAATGTGCGCCGTGGCGGCGCCCATGCCAAAGCCGATTTCGAGTACGGTTTGCTGCGTGCAGGCCAGTGCCTGGACGCGGGCGGCTTGCGCGCAGGCGGCGACCAGATCGCGAATTTGCGGGTCAAAGGGCAGTATGTAACGCGGCCCCAGCTCGGCCAGGGCGCGGGCTTGTCCGGTGGTGATGCGCCCGGCGCGGGTGACAAAGCTGCGGATGCTGCGCCGCTGCGGTTGCGGCTGTTGTGACGGCTGTGGCCGGGGCGGATCGGCGGCGACGGTGTTGCCGGCCTGGATTTCGGGGCGGGTGTTCATGTCGGACGGGTTGCGGCTGGCTGATCGCGATGGGCGCACCGGGCGCGCCTGGTTTTACTGGCCGCCCGCCGGGTGGCCGCTGGTGCTTTGCCGCGTCGCGTTTGCCTCTGGCGCGGACAGCGTGATGTGGCCCTTGCCTTTGCCAGGGGCGCGCGGTACGGGGGCGGCGCTTTCGTACCGGGAGTATTTGCGCAGCAGCGCCGCCATTTGCGCGTAGATGCGCGGGTTGGCGGCCAGGCATTCGCCTTGATGCAGAAAGCTGGCGTCGGCCTCGCCGGTGAAGTTGCCGATCAGGCCGCCTGCTTCGGTCACGAGCAGCGATCCGGCGGCCACGTCCCAGGGTTTGAGGCTGGTTTCAAAAAAGCCGTCACTCCAGCCTGCGGCAACGTAAGCCAGATCCAGCGCGGCGGCGCCCGGGCGGCGCAGCCCGGCGGTGCGCTGGAGCACATCGGCCATCATGCGCAGGTAGCTGGCAAAGTCATCGCCCTTGCGGTAGGGGAAACCCGTGGCGATCAGGCTGTCGGCCAGTTGCGTGCGTTTGGATACGCGCAAGCGCCGGTCGTTGAGGTAAGCGCCGCGTCCGCGCGTAGCGGTAAACAGGTCGTTGCGGGTGGGGTCGTAGACCACGGCCTGTTCAACGCGGCCCTTGACGGCCAGTGCGATGCTGACACAGTAAACGGGAAAGCCGTGGATGAAGTTGGTGGTTCCGTCCAGAGGGTCGATGATCCAGACGCATTCGGCCGCGGGGTTGCCGTGGCTGGAGCCGGATTCTTCGGCCAGGATGCCGTGCCCAGGGTAGGCCGTCAGCAGGGTTTCGATGATGGTCTCTTCGCTGGCCTGATCGACTTCGGTGACAAAGTCGTTGACCTGTTTTTGCGCGACGCGCACGGCTTCGACGTCGAGCGCGGCCCGGTTGATGATTGCGCCTGCGGCGCGCGCGGCCCGGACGGCCACATTGAGCATGGGGTGCAAAGAGGTCGACATGAATTGTTCAAGGAGCGGGGAAAAGATGGACGGCGGCGCGGCCCGATGGCGTTGCCAGCCGCGTATTTTCCCACGGTGGCCCGGG
>JAISNB010000119.1 GCA_031276435.1 Burkholderiaceae bacterium
CCTGAGTTTTTCAAATGCCGATGCCATGGCCGTGGCCGGTTGCGCCGGAGCACGTTTGCCACCCGAATGGGCGCTGCCGCCACGTCCGGTGGCGGCGTTTTCAAAGCGGTTGCTCGCGCGCGCCGCCGGGCCGCTGTCGCCGAAGCGCGGCGATGGCGCGTCCATGCGCATGCTCAGGCTGATGCGTTTGCGCGCCACGTCGACTTCCAGTACTTTCACGCGCACGATTTGGCCGGTTTTGACCACTTCGCGCGCGTCTTGCACAAATTTGCTGGACAACTGGCTGACGTGTACGAGTCCGTCCTGGTGCACGCCCACGTCCACAAAGGCGCCAAAGGCGGCCACGTTGCTGACGGTGCCTTCAAGTGTCATGCCTTCCCTGAGGTCAGCCATGCTTTCCACGCCTTCGTTGAAGCGCGCCACTTTGAAGTCAGGCCGCGGGTCGCGGCCCGGTTTTTCCAGTTCGGCCAGGATGTCGCGCACGGTGATGGGGCCAAATACCGGGGTGGCGAATTGTTCGGGTTTCAGGGTTTTGAGTACTTCGGCGCGGCCCATGATCTGGTCGATGGGTTTGCCTGTGTGGAGGATGATTTGCTCGACCACGGGGTAGGTTTCGGGGTGTACGCCAGTCATGTCCAGTGGGTTGCTGCCGCCGCGTATGCGCAGGAAGCCCGCGCTTTGCTCAAAGGTTTTTGGCCCCAGGCCGCTGACTTGCAGCAGGTCTTGCCGACTGCCAAAGGCGCCGTGTGCGTCGCGCCAGCGCACCACGGCTTCGGCCACGGTGCCGGACAAGCCCGATACCCGCGCCAGCAGCGGCGCGCTGGCGGTGTTCAGGTCTACGCCCACTTTGTTGACGCAGTCTTCCACCACGGCGTCCAGCGCGCGTGCCAGTTCGCTCTGGTTGACATCGTGCTGGTATTGACCCACGCCAATGGATTTGGGGTCTATCTTGACCAGTTCGGCCAGCGGGTCTTGCAGGCGGCGCGCTATGCTGGCCGCGCCGCGCAGGCTGACGTCTACATCAGGCAATTCCTGGCTGGCGTATGCGCTGGCGCTGTAGACCGAGGCGCCAGATTCGCTGATGACGATTTTTTCGATGCTCGCCGCCGCCCCTGCCGCCGTCCCTTGTCCGCCGCTTTGGCCGGAAAGTACCTGTTGCTGTTTTTGCAGACGCCCGATCAGATCGGCGGCCAGTTTGTCGGTTTCGCGGCTGGCGGTGCCGTTGCCAATGGCAATCAGGCGCACACCGTGCCTGAGGCACAGCGCGCCCAGGGTGGTCAGCGCGCCTTCCCAGTCGCGGCGCGGCTCGTGCGGGTAAACGGTGGCTGTGTCCACCAGTTTGCCCGTGGCGTCCACCACGGCCACTTTCACGCCAGTGCGAATGCCTGGATCCAGCCCCATGACGACGCGCGGCCCGGCGGGCGCGGCCAGCAGCAAGTCGCGCAGATTGTCGGCAAATACCTTGATGGCCACTTTTTCCGCCGCCTCGCGCAAGCGGGTGAACAAATCGCGCTCGATGCTCAAGGACAGTTTGACGCGCCAGCTCCAGGCCACGCATTTGCGCAGCAAATCGTCTGACGCCCGGCCCTGGTGGCTCCAGCCCAGATGGCGGGCAATGCGGCCTTCGGCCAGACTGACGGGCGCTGCCACCGCGACTGCCGCCGCGCCCTCTTGCGCAGCCAGTTGCGGGGCGATCAGCTTGACGTCCAGAACGCCCAACTGCCGCCCGCGAAACACCGCCAGCGCGCGGTGTGAGGGCATGCGGCCAATCGGCTCAGCGTATTCAAAATAGTCGCGAAACTTGGCTGCCTCGGGGTCGGTTTCGCTTTTGCCCGCAACCAGACGCGATTGCAACAGAGCCTGCTCCCAAAGCCATTCGCGCAGGTTTTGCACCAGCGCGGCATCTTCGGCCCAACGCTCGCTCAGAATGTCGCGCACGCCGTCCAGCACCGCGGGCACGGTCGTAAAGTCTTCGCCGCCCTCGCCTTTTTCAGCCCGCACAAAAGCCTGCGCCTCTTGCTGCGGATCCAGCGCGGGGTTTTCAAACAGCCGCTCAGCCAGCGGCTCGATGCCGAATTCGCGCGCAATCTGCCCCCTGGTGCGGCGCCTGGGCTTGTAGGGCAAATACAAGTCTTCCAGCGCCTGCTTGGTCTCTGCCTGGGCGATGGCCGCTTGCAACTCGGCCGTCAGCTTGCCTTGGGCGGCAATGCTTTTGAGGATGGCCGCACGCCGCTCGTGCAGCTCGCGCAGGTAAACCAGGCGCTCTTGCAAAGTGCGCAACTGCACATCGTCCAGTCCACCGGTGGCCTCTTTGCGGTAACGGGCCACAAAAGGCACCGTCGCTCCGCCATCGAGCAAGGCCACGGCGCTTGTTACCTGCGCGGGGAGCACCTGCAACTCGGCGGCAATCTGCCGAGCGATCTGCCCGGCAATCATCTCCGGACTGGCTGATAGGCTATCTGGCAAAGTCATGAAAAAACCACTGCCCGCCACACCGAAACGCGCTTGGTTTGCTCCGGCGGCTTTCTCGGGCATCTCCAAAAAAAGCGCAAAGTGTGCCATAGGCCACCGCAAACCACGCTGCGCGCATGGGCGCGCCTGAAGTGGTGGCCGCAGGCGGCGCATGCATAAACACGGTGAAGGCAATGGATGCGCTGCAGCCGCTTGTGGATTGCCATGGGCCTGCGCTTCTCGCAATGGCGGGAATTTTTGGAGTTTCTCTTTGTCATAGCGAAGATTTTGGTTCGTTGCTGTGAGCTAGCGCTTCGTTGTTGCGGATGCATGTTCCGTTGTTGCAAGCAGGCATCCCGCCACTGTGACCACGACCTGTCTCGTCATTACGAGGAGCGAGCCGAAGGCAATCCATTGCTTTTCTTTATGCGTCGGCGCGTCGTCAGATGCCTTGCTGCGGGCCGCCAGCGGTTGGCGCGTCAACCTGCGCCCCTGACGGGGCCTTTTCCGACCACGTTTTGCAGCGTGCAGCGCATTTCGGCAAGGCGCTTGCGCGATTCCCAAAGGTGGTCAACCAGCTTAGCGAAAACCGCAATGTACCGCGCGGTTGGGCGGCGGCCAGCGCGCTTGCCGCCGCTTTCTGTCTGAAACGGCACATTCCCGACAGCCTTGGGCGCGTGCGGTGCGACATCCGCGGCGCGCGATGCGACAAACGCGCCCCTGAACCGGGCTTTGCGAGCGCTTTGGGGCGCACAAATGCCGTGGCATGCATTTTGCGACGTGAAGGCAAAGAAAGCCCCAACACCCATGACACCCGGTCCCGTCATCAACGACACCACGCTGCGCGATGGCGAGCAGACTGCGGGCGTGGCTTTCACGGTTGAAGAGAAATGCGCCATCGCCAGCGCGCTGACGGCCGCTGGCGTGCCCGAGATGGAAATCGGCATTCCGGCCATGGGCGAAGAGGAAATTGCCTGCATCAACGCCATTGCGGCGCTCGGTCTGGATGCGGCGCTGATGGTCTGGGGCCGTCTCACCGATGCCGATCTGGCCAGTGCGCTGCGCTGCGACGCGGACATCATCCACCTGTCCATTCCAGTATCCGACATTCATTTGCGCTACAAGCTGCGGCAGTCGCGCGAATGGGTGCTTGAGCAGGTTACGCGCGTGATCGGGGCGGCGGCGGCCACCGGGCGCAAGGTTTCGCTGGGCGCGGAGGATGCCTCGCGCGCCGAAGGCGCGTTCCTCGCCCGCGTTGTGCAGCGCGCGCAGGCCTGCGGGGCCAGCCGCGTGCGTTTTGCCGACACGCTGGGTGTGCTGGAGCCGTTTTCAACTTACGAGGCCATTGCGCGGCTGCGCGACGCGGCGGCGGACATCGAGATCGAAATCCACGCGCACAATGATCTGGGTCTGGCCACCGCCAACACGCTGGCCGCGCTGCGCGCGGGCGCCACGCACGCCAACACCACCGTCAACGGCCTGGGCGAGCGCGCGGGCAATGCGGCGCTGGAAGAGGTTGTGATGGCCGTGCGCCATCTGCACCGCGCCGATACCGGCGTAGACACCCAGGCGCTGGTCGCCATCTCGCGCCTGGTGGAGCGCGCTTCCGGGCGCCAGGTGGCCTCCAACAAGAGCATTGTTGGCGAGGCTGTGTTCACGCACGAGTCGGGTATTCACGTTGACGGGTTGCTCAAGAACGCCGCGACCTACGAGAGTTTCGACCCTTCAGAGCTTGGTCGCGAGCGCCGCACGGTGCTTGGCAAGCACTCGGGTTCGCAGGCGGTGCGCATGGCTTACGCGGCGCTTGGCATCGCGCTGGACGACGACCGGCTCACGGGCCGCCTGCTCGCGCAGATTCGCGCCCACGCCATGCGCGCCAAGCGCGAGCCAACGCCAGAGGATTTGCGTGGCTTCTTTTTGCACGAAACGCGCCATGGCGCGCTTGCCGCATGAGGTGCGACATGCGCGCGGTGCAATCCCGACAACGCCCTGCCCGCCGTTGCCACCGCAGCAGCGGCAGCCGTCGGGCAAGGCTTCGATTTCCTTTTTGAAACCTCCACCCAGGAATAGACCGCGATGGAAGACTTTCTCCAAAAACTCAAGACGCTCTCGTCTGCCGAGGATTTTCTGCAATTTTTTGGCGTGCCGTTCGACCAGAAGGTGGTCAACGTCAGCCGCCTGCACATTCTCAAACGCTTCTTCCAGTACATCCGGCAAGAAGAAGGCACGCTGGCGCAGGCCGATGAATTGCAAATATTTACCGCCTACCGCGCGCTGCTCATGCGCGCCTATGGCGATTTCCTGAGGTCCACTCCGGCGCAGGAAAAAGTGTTCAAGGTGTTCCAGGATGTGGACGGCAAACAGCACGTGACGCTCGACAGCCTCAAGGCGTCGCTGCCAACCCTGCGCGCGGCAGCCTGAAAGCGCCATCCCCACCACCCCACCCCGCCGGAAGAAAGAAAAAGAGGCAGCCAGCCATGCACATCGTCGTTTGCATCAAGCAAGTGCCGGATTCGGCGCAGATCCGGGTTCATCCGGTGACCAACACCATCATGCGCCAGGGCGTCCCGGCCATTGTTAATCCCTACGACCTGTTCTCGCTCGAAGAGGCGCTGCGGCTCAAGGACCGGCTGGGCGGCAAAGTCACCATGCTGTGCATGGGGCCGCCGCAGGCCGAGGACGCGCTGCGCAAATGCATCAGCTACGGCGCCGACGACGCGGTGCTGGTAACCGACCGCGCCTTTGCGGGCGCCGACACGCTGGCCACCTCTTACGCGCTGGCCTCGGGCATCCGCCAGATTGCCAGCGAGCAGGCAGTCGACATCGTATTTACCGGCAAGCAAACCATCGATGGCGACACCGCGCAGGTCGGCCCCGGCATTGCCAAGCGCATGGGGCTGCAACTGCTCACTTACGTATCGCGCATCGTCGAGGTGGACTTGCCGGGGCGCACGATCACGGTGGAGCGGCGCGCCGAAGGCGGCGTGCAGGTACTCAAAACCACGCTGCCCTGCCTGATTACCATGCTTGAAAACACCAACGAACTGCGTTTTGCCGCGCTGCCCGCAATGATTCACGCGGCGGGTTATCCGGTGCGCAAATGGAACAAGGAGCAGGCTGGCATTGCCGATGTCACCAAGATCGGCCTGAAAGGCTCGCCCACGGTGGTCAGTCGGGTATTCGGCCCCACGCCGCGCAGCGAGAAGGCCGAAATGCTGGATCTGGGCACTTCCAGCCTGCGCGATGTCAGCCTCAACCTGCTGCAAATGATCTTTACGCGCCATCCAACGCTGGAAGCCGATCTGCTGATGAAGGAAACACCGCAATGAGTGAATCTGCCGCAACCGCCGCCGCCACACCGGCCAAGCGCCCCGCCGGGCGTGGCCGCAACCTTGAGTTGCCCGAGCATCTGAAAGCCTACAAAGGCGTGTGGGTGTTCATCGAGCATGACCGCGGCCACGTGCACAGCGTGTCGTGGGAACTGGTGGGCGAGGCGCGCAAACTGGCCGACAAACTGGGCAGCGCCGTGGGCGTGGTGGTGCTCGGCGGCGATGACGAGCCGCTTGAGAAATACGCCGCTGAGGCCTTCGCCTTTGGCGCCGACAAAGCCTACGTCATGCACGATGCGGTGCTCAAGGGCTACCGCAACGAACCCTTCACCAAGGGCCTGACCGATCTGGTCAACAAATACCAGCCCGAGATTTTGCTGCTTGGCGCCACATCCATGGGGCGCGATCTGGCCGGATCGGTGGCGACCACGCTGCTCACCGGCCTGACGGCCGATTGCACCGAGCTGAACATAGACCCCGCCTCGCGCGCACTGGCCGCAACGCGCCCGACCTTTGGCGGATCGCTGCTGTGCACGATCATGACGCTGGCCTATCGCCCGCAAATGGCCACGGTGCGCCCGCGCGTCATGGCCATGCCGCAAGCCGACGCTGGCCGCACCGGCGAGATCGTGCAAGAGAAGCTGGGCATGGTCGAAACCCAGATCGTCACCAAGTTGCTGGACTTCATCGCCGATGCCGACAGCAGCAAAATCAACCTGCCCTATGCCGACGTGATCGTCAGCGGCGGCAAGGGGCTGAAGAACCCCGAAAACTTCAAACTGGTGTTTGAACTGGCCCGCGTGCTTGGCGGCGAAGTGGGCGCCACGCGGCCCTGCGTGCAGGCTGGCTGGGTCGAGGCCGACCGGCAAATCGGGCAAACCGGCAAAACGGTGCGCCCCAAGCTCTACATTGCCGCTGGCGTCTCGGGCGCGATCCAGCACCGCGTAGGCATGGAGGCCGCTGACGTGATCGTGGCCATCAACACCGACCCGAGCGCGCCCATCTTCGACTTCGCGCACTACGGCATCGTGGGCAACGCCTTGCAGGTGCTGCCCGCACTGACACAAACCTTTGCCGAACACCTGGCGCGCAACGCGCGGCACGCCGCCTGAACCCCCGGAAAACACCCCACCGAAACCAACCAACAAGGGCGCACATGCCATGAAAAAACCTTCGCAATTCGACGCCATCGTCGTCGGCGCTGGCCCCGCGGGCAATGCCTGCGCCTACACCCTGGCCAAAGCTGGCCTCAAGGTGCTGCAAATCGAGCGCGGCGAATACCCGGGCAGCAAAAACGTGCAGGGCGCGATTCTCTACGCCAAGGCGCTGGAAGAAATCATCCCCGACTTCCGCGAAGACGCGCCGCTGGAGCGCCACATCATTGAACAGCGGATGTGGCTGCTCGACGAAACCTCTTTTGTCGGCACGCACATCCGCAGCGAAGACTACAACCAGCCGCCCTACAACCGCTACACCATCATCCGCGCGCAGTTCGACAAATGGTTCAGCGGCAAGGTGCGCGAAGCCGGGGCGCTGCTGATCTGCGAGACAACCGTCAACCACCTCATCATGGACGGTGACCAGGTAGTGGGCGTGCAGTGCGACCGCGAGCACGGCGACGTGCATGCCGACGTGGTCGTGCTGGCCGACGGCGTGAACTCCACCCTGGCGCGCAAAGCCGGCTTCCATGGCGAAATCCAGGGCAACGACGTGGCGCTGGCCGTCAAGGAAATCCTCTTCATGCCAGAAGAAACCATACGCCAGCGTTTCAACGTGGGCGAAGAATCTGGCGTGGTCATCGAGATGATTGGCCGCATCACCGACGGCATGATGGGCACGGGCTTTCTGTACACGAACAAGGAATCGCTGACCATCGGCGTGGGCTGCATGCTGGGCGACTTCAAAACCAACCCCAACCGCACCAGCCCCTACGTGCTGCTCGAACAGATGAAGCGCCATCCCGCCATCGCCCCGCTGATCGAAGGCGGCGAGATGAAAGAATACTGCGCGCACCTGATCCCAGAGGGCGGCTTTCACGCCATCCCGCAACTCTACGGCAACGGCTGGATGATCGTGGGCGACTCGGGCGGCTTCGTCAACGCCGCGCACCGCGAAGGCTCCAACCTGGCCATGACCACGGGCCGCCTGGCCGCCGAGGCCATCATCCAGGCCAAAGCCGCTGGCCGTGGCTTTCGCGCCGACGCGCTCAAAACCTACAAAACCGCGCTCAACCAGAGCTTCGTCATGAAAGACATGCACAAGTACCGCGACATGCCTTCTGTACTGCACAAAAGCCCGCAGTTCTTCACAACCTATCCCGATCTCGTCGCCAGCGCCGCCCGCACCATGATCACCGTGGACGGCGTAGACAAAAAAACCAAGGAGCGCGAAATCCTCGCGAGCTTTCGCCAAAGCCGCAAACTGTCCGGCCTGGTGGGCGACGCCTACAAACTCTGGAGAGCCATCCGATGAACGCCGCAGCCACTGCCACCACCACCGTCAACGTCGAGGAAAAACTGTTCCAGAACCGCTACCGCGTCGACGCCGGGCGACCGCACATCCGCATCAAAAACCCCGATGTCTGCACCAACCGGTGCAGCATCAAAAGCTGCACCTTCGTCTGCCCGGCCTCTTGCTACAAGGCCGAAGGCAATGGCAGCGTCACACTCATCACCGACGGCTGCCTTGAATGCGGCAGTTGCCGCATCCTGTGCAACGACCACGGCAACATCGAATGGGAATACCCGCGCGGCGGATATGGCATCTTGTTCAAGTTCGGCTGACACTGCCGCTGCCGTACCCGCGCGTGCGCCTGCCAGCACAAGGCGCAACCGCCTGGATAGCCAAGCGCGCGGCGCCCCCGCCATTGCCATTGCAGGCAGAGCGCAATCACACACCCAAAAAAACAGGCAACGGGTTCTTGACGGACCATCCTCTCCCCGCTGCGCCTCCCCCGATCTTTTGCAACAGGAAACATTGTCATGAGCAAACCCAAACACCACATCTTCGTTTGCACGCAAAACCGCCCGCCACAACATCCGCGCGGCAGTTGCGCGGCCAAAGACTCGATGGCGGTACTGCAAGCCTTCTGGGCCGAACTGCAAAAGCGACAAGCCTACGAACAAGTGGGCGTCACCTACTCGGGCTGCCTTGGCCCCTGCGAGCACGGCCCCAACGTACTCATCTACCCTGAAGGCGTCCTCTACAACGGGGTCGCGCCCGCCGACGTCGAGGAAATCTTCACCAGCCACATAGAAAACGGCCAGCCGGTCAAGCGCCTGCTGGCCGCAGAAAGCGTCTGGTGAACCTCCTCACCGGCGTCGCCTCAACCCAACTCTTTGGCGGCGAAGTCTCCCCCGCGGTACTGCACCTGGTCGAAAAAGCGCGCCACACGCCGCGTGAACAGGTTGCCGCCATGCTCTGGGCCGCTGCGCTCGGCTCGCCGCAAAGCCTGCCCCTGTACTACCTGCTCTACAAACTGCACGCCGGACTCGGCGAACTCGAAGACGCGCTGCAAGCCGCGCGCAAGGGACTTGAAGCGGCTGCCCAGGCCGCCGCGCTCGCGCCCGACTGGCGCGCAGTACAACGCGGCGACGCCGACTTCGACCAACCCGGCCCCGCCCGCTTCTGGCTCTTCACCCTGAAGGCGCTGGCCTTCATCGAACTGCGCCGCGGCCAGCGCCAGGCCGCGCAAGCCCTGGTGGCGCAATTGCGCCAGCTCGACCCAGCCGACACCCTTGGCGCCAGCGTGATAGAGGCCCTGCTGCGCGAATCGCAAGCCTGAGCGCGAAGGCGGCGATGCCGTGCCCTCTCTGCCGAAAGCCAGCTAGCATGGATGGCCACACAAAATCCGGGGATTTGTGCCCACTCACTTGTCGTGCTAGCGGATTGCCGTGAATTTTTAAGCAGCGCGTCCCTTCAAACCGGGCCTACTGACTTGATTGCGGCCCCAGATGTTTCATGTCGCGCAAATCTCTGTTTTATTTTTTCCCGAAGTGCCATGACTGGCATTTCAATGGCTCTCCACAATGCCGCTGCCGCCAAAAATGAC
>JAISNB010000203.1 GCA_031276435.1 Burkholderiaceae bacterium
ATCGGCAATCGGCAATCGGCAATCGGCAATCGGCAATCGGCAATCGGCAATCGGCAATCGGCAATCGGCAATCGGCAAAATAAAAATTTGTTATAATATTTTCAAAAAATCTGCTGATAGCCAATATACACAATCTTTTCGCAGACTGGCCCGCGTTTTTCTCACAGCGGCCATGGCCTGCGCGGCCTGGGGCACAGCTCCCGCACACGCCGCCATCTCCATCACAGAAACCGATGCGGATTCTTTGCGCTACGCCACAACGCCGGGCTGGACGATCGAGGGGACAAGACTCCAGAATGGGTACTCCCCGTGGCAGTCCCATTTGACCGCTCCCGGCATTGATGCCAGCGGCGACGGCTGGCTGCGACTGACTGGAGGCGATCGTCTGTGGCAAGCAGGAATGGCTGTTTACAACACGGCTTTTTCGTCCACAGAGGGCCTGCAAATCACCTTTGATTACGCTTCTTATGACGCCACCGTTGCGGGGCGCGACGCCGATGGGCTGTCGTTCTACCTGCTCGATGGCAGCACCCCAACCAGCAGCCTTGCCGTGGGCGGAAATTTGGGATATCAACCGAAAGAGCTATCTCCCGGCGTGACCAATGGCTATGCGGCCATTGCGCTGGATGAGTGGGCCGGTTGTGGCGCTGCACATCCCAATCCCTGCATCAATTCGGATCGCGTGTTTATTTATGGCACGGGCAATCCTCCTCCTGCTTCTTTTACGCCATTTCGCCAGTTACCGTCTTCGGGCGTTTCCCTCTCTGGCACGGCTGTTGGGAAGGTTGCGCCTGTAGACCGCATCAATGACCATGCGCGGACGGTGCGCATCACCATTTCGCCCGTTTCACCTGCCACGCCTTATCCAACGGTCACAGTGGAAATCGACCCCACCGGCACGGGTACGGGCTTTGTCAAGCTCATTGACGCCTACACACTGACCGAGGCCCTCAATGGCCCGGTGCCCGCGACCTTCAAAATGGGCTTTGGCGCCAGCACGGGTGCGACTGGCAATACGCACGAGGTGCGCATCCGGAGCGCGAAAACCCTCAAGGCGCTGCCCGTGCCTACGCTTGAGCAAAACGCGCTGGGCGCTTTGGCGGTGCTGCTGGCGTTGTTGACTTTGCCCGCACTGCGCCGCCGTTTCAGGGATTGAATGTTTGCAGGGGTTGGGATATCCCTCTCCCTGACCCTCTCCCCCCTTCCATGGGGGAGAGGGGAAATAAGAATATGGACGTGGCGCACCTCTCCCATAAATGGGCGTGAGGGAAAAGAAGAACATGGACGTAGCGCACCCCATCATAAACTGGGGAAAGGGAAAACAATAATGTGTCGTGCGCTGACGCTTCATGATTGAGATTGCGGTTCACCGCGTCATTGCGAGGAGCGTGCAACGCGACGCGGCAATCCATGCAACGGTTGGTTTTTCAGGACACCGTAGTAGCTTGCAGGGATTTTTCTGGATTGCCACGGGCCTACGGCCCTCGCAATGACGGTGGAAAACAATATTCTCTTGTACTGCCGTAGGGCCGGGTTTGAAACCCGCCCCTGCAAACTCGTACCAGATGCATGAATGGCCTGCCGCTGCGCGCGCTGCGTTGCCGTTTCAGGGCTTGAGGGTTTTATTGGTACGGTTTACGCAGCAGGGGAATCCCCCCTCTCCCTGACCCTCTCCCCCATAAATGGGGGAGAGGGAAATAAGCGAAAGGGCGAGGGTACTTCTTGGATTCCCTCCCCCCTGTGGGGGGAGGGTTAGGGAGAGGGGCATTTCCCCCAAGGTGGCGAGGGAAAGAATATGAATGCGCCACGCGGAAAATCCCCCTCACCCTGCCCTCTCCCCCATAAATGGGGGCGAGGGAAAAGAAGAATATGGACGCGGCGCACCTGTCCCCGTCATTGCGAGGAGCGCGCAGCGCGACGTGGCAATCCATGTGATTTTCATCAGGGCAGCCCCTTTTCCTGACTCTCACCCCCATGAATGGGGGTGAGAGCAACAGAGATAGGCACGCGGCTTTTTTACATTTTTCTCCCCCGCGGGCGGGGGAGATGTCCCGGCAGGGACAGAGAGGGTGGCAAAAACAACACCCGCCGTCAACGGCAGGGGCGAGTTTGAAATTCGCCCCTACAGACACGTGCCGGAATGCGCAAGCGGCCTGCCGCAGCGCAGGAGAAAATCCCCTTTTACCTCGACCCAAAAATACGCGCGTCCTGAAGCCAGTCGACAGCCTGGCCGCAAGAAGCGCGCGTATTGTTGATGCTTAACGAATGATGTCGTAGCTGTAGTCGGTCTTGCCCGTTTCGACGGTGTTGGCGTCCAGCGTTTCGAAGTACTCGTCCAGCAGCATGACCAGCATGCGCAGGCCGCCCTCATAGCCCCAGGTGGGATAACGGTGGTAGTGGTGGCGGTCGAAGATGGGGAATGTCAGGCGCACCAGCGGTGTTTTGGTGTCGCGCTCCAGGTACTTGCCGTAGGTGTTGCCAATCAAGAAGTCCACCGGCTCGGTGTACAGGAGCGAGCGCAGGTGCCACAGATCGCGCTTGGGATAGACCTTGCAGCCAGCGCCGTAGGGCGAGGCGTCGAACAGCGCCTGCACCTTGGTGGCCCAGGGTTCGGTGCCGTTGGTGGCCAGCACATGGGCCGGTTCGGCGCCCAGTTCCAGCAGGAAACGGGTGGTGCCCAGCATCTGGTCCGGATCGCCATACAGCGCGAAACGCTTGCCGTGCAGGTAGGCCTGGCTGTCGGCCATGGCGTCAACCAGTTGGCCGCGCTCTTTTTCCAGTTGCGCGGGCACCGGCTTGCCGCTGAGGCGGGAGATGGCCATCACGAATTCGTCCGTGCCAGCCACGCCCATGGGCGCGTTCAGCGTCACCACTTCCTGGCCGTGCTCGGCGATGAATTTGCTGGTTTTCTCGCAGCAGTATTCCTGGAACACGATGGTCGCCTTGGCGTGCAGCGCGGCCACCACTTCTTCCTTGGTGGTGCCGCCTTCGTACATGCGGAATTCGCCGTCGGTCGGGGTGTTCCAGTTGCCGGACGGATCGCAGATGATGTTGGCCTTGACGCCAAACAGATCGAAGATGCGGCGGATTTCCTTCATGTTGCCCACCACGAAGCCATCGAAGCCGCCGATGAAGTTGATGCTCTCGTCGGGCACACGCTCCAGCGGCTCCGCAGTGCCAGCCTTGCCGTCCCAGAAATGCTTGAGGATGCCCAGCAGCGCGTTGTCGTAGCCGGTGATGTGGCTGCCCACAAAGGCTGGCGTGTGGGCAAAGGGCACGTCGTACGCTTCGGGCACGCTGCCTTTTTGCTTGCTGTTCTTGATGAAGGCGTCGAGGTCGTCGCCGATCACTTCAGCCATGCAGGTGGTGCTCACGGCAATCATTTCCGGCTTGTACAGGTTGTAGGCGTTGGCCAGGCCGTCGACCATGTTGTTGAGGCCGCCAAACACCGCCGCGTCCTCTGTCATCGACGAGCTGACGCAGGATGTCGGCTCCTTGAAGTGGCGCGAGAAGTGCGAGCGGTAGTAGGCCACGCAGCCTTGCGAGCCGTGCACGAAGGGAAGGGTTTTGTGAAACCCGTTGGCCACGAATACCGCGCCCAGCGGCTGGCAGGCCTTGGCGGGGTTGATGGCAAGCGAGTCGCGCTTGAAGTTTTTTTCCTTGTAGTCCTCGGTCTTGGTCCACTCGACGATGCGCTGGACGGCATCGTCGGCATGGCCAAATTCAAACTGTTCCTTCTTCGAGCGGAAGATTTCCTGATACTCCGGCTCGCGAAACAGCATTTCGTGGTCGATGATTTTTTCGGCGGATTGGGTCATGGCAGGCTCCAGTGGGTTATCGGGTAAGGCTGAACAGGTCTTTTGCGGGATACACACACCAAGCAAGGCGGCACGCTCGGGGCCAGCGATTTGACGCCAGCCCGGGCAGCCGCGCCGCCCGGGCGCGCGTGCGTGTTTCTCTTTTTCAGGCGGCTTTCTTCCAGGGCGCCTTGGTCAGGCCCCAGATCGGGCTGGAGATCGCCATGTCCATGTCGCGCGCGAAGATGGCGAAACCGTCGTAGCCGTGGTAGGGGCCTGAATAGTCCCAACTGTGCATCTGGCGGAAGGGCACGCCCATTTTCTGGAACACGTACTTTTCCTTGATGCCGGAGCCGACCAGGTCGGGCTGCACCTGTTCGACGAATTTCTCGAACTCGTAGCCGGTCACGTCGTCGTAGATCAGCGTGCCGTCCTTGATGTAGTGGGTGGTGCGCTGGTAGTCGTCGTTGTGCCCGAACTCGTAGCCGGTGCCGACCACTTCCATCCCTAAGTCTTCATACGCGCCGATCACGTGGCGCGGGCGCAGGCCGCCGACAAAGAGCATGACTTTCTTGCCTTGCAAACGCGGCTTGAATTTGGCGATGACCGCGTCCACCATGGGGCGGTATTTCTGGATGACTTTCTCGGCGTTGGCCTTGATGGTGTCGTCAAAGTGGCTGGCAATCTCGCGCAGGCTTTTCTCGATCATGCTCGGGCCGAAGAAGTTGTATTCGACCCACGGAATGCCGTATTTTTCTTCCATGTGCCGGCTGATGTAGTTCATCGAGCGGTAACAGTGCAGCACGTTGAGCTTGGCCCGGGGGGTGTTTTCCAGTTCGGCCAGGGTGCCGTCGCCCGACCATTGCGCAATCACGCGCAGGCCGATTTCTTCGAGCAGGATGCGGCTGGACCAGGCGTCGCCGCCAATGTTGTAGTCGCCGATGATCGCCACGTCGTAGGGCGTGGAGACAAATTCGGGGCGCTTGCCGGGATCGGTCTTGTCGAATATCCAGTCGCGGATGGCGTCGTTGGCCAGGTGGTGGCCCAGCGACTGGCTGACGCCGCGAAAGCCCTCGCAGCGCACCGGCACGATGGTGTGTCCCGCGTATTGCTGCGACTTCTTGCGGGAGACGGCCTCGATGTCGTCACCAATCAGGCCGATCGGGCATTCGCTCTGGATGGAGATGCCCCGGTTCAGCGGGAACAACTCCTGAATCTCGTCGATGATTTTGTCGAGCTTCTTGTCGCCGCCAAAAACAATGTCTTTCTCCTGGAAGTCAGAGGTGAACTGCATGGTCACAAAGCTGTCGACGCCCGTGTTGCCGATGTAGTAGTTGCGGCGCGATCCCCAGGAGTACTGGCCGCAGCCCACCGGGCCGTGGCTGATGTGGATCATGTCCTTGATCGGCCCCCACACCACGCCCTTGCTGCCAGCGTAGGCGCAGCCGCGGATGGTCATCACGCCCGGCAGCGATTTGATGTTGGATTTGACGCCGCAGTCGGGCTTGCCTGACTCGAAAGTGCTCAGGTGCTTGGCGCGCCGCTTGGCCATTTTCTCGGGATAGGCTTTCAGCACTTCGTCGATCAGGGCCTTGTTCGCGGCCTTGCGTTCTTCAACCGTGGCGGTCATGGGATGCTCCGTAGGGTGGGTAGGAATGTGGAAGTTGTGGCGGTCACAGATCAATGCGGGGGGGGGTGCGCTCGCCCGGCGGCTTTGCGCTTTGCGGCGCGCGCCGGGCGTATCCAGGCCCCTTTCAGGTCAGTGCGGCCTCGGCGGCCAGTTCTTCGGCGGTCTTGCCAACCAGGGATTCGTCGATCGGCTTCATGATCCCGTGCTCCATGAGCAGGTCTTCAAGCTGATCCATGGTGATCGGGGTCGGGATGGTTCCGTTGCCCGCGTTGTTGTGAATCTTGGTTGCCAGGGCGCGGTACTCGCCAGCCTGCTTGGACTCTGGCGCAAACTCGATCACCGTCATGCGGCGCAGTTCGGCGTGCTGCACGATGTTGTCGCGCGGCACAAAGTGGATGAGCTTGCTGCCAAGCATCTTCGCCAGCGCGTCGGCCAGTTCCAGCTCCTTGTCGGTCTGGCGCTCGTTGCACACCAGGCCGCCCAGGCGCACGCCGCCCGAGTTGGCGTATTTCAAAATGCCCTTGGAGATGTTGTTGGCCGCGTACATGGCCATCATCTCGCCGGACATCACGATGTAGATCTCTTGCGCCTTGTTCTCGCGGATGGGCATGGCAAAGCCGCCGCACACCACGTCGCCAAGCACGTCATACGACACATAGTCCACACCGTCGTAAGCGCCGTTTTCCTCCAGGAAGTTGATGGACGTGATGACGCCGCGCCCGGCGCAGCCCACGCCCGGCTCGGGGCCGCCCGATTCCACGCAGCGAATGTCGCGGTAGCCGATTTTCATCACGTCCTCAAGCTCCAGATCCTCGACTGAACCGGCTTCCGCCGCCAGCGAGAGGATGGTGTCTTGCGCCTTGGCGTGCAAAATCAACCGGGTCGAGTCGGCCTTGGGGTCGCAGCCGACGATGAGGATTTTCTGGCCGAGTTCCGTCAGCGCCGCGAGGGTGTTTTGGGAAGTCGTCGATTTGCCAATGCCGCCTTTGCCGTAGAAGGCGATTTGCCGAAGTTTGGCCATTGCAGTACTCCATTCAGGATGAAAGTTGAAAAAAACAAGGTTGCGTAGCTCTCTGCGACCATGTCAGCCTGTCGTGCCTGTGTGGGTCTTCTTCTGTCGGGTCACGCATCGGCCGGACAACTGTCCGCGCACACTCCCTGATTGCAGCAACCGTGCCATGTTTGCCGCGCGGCGCCAATACCGGCCCCGCGCAGAGGGAAAACCGGCTGCCTGGGCACACCTTGCGGGCGTGCGCCGCTTTGTGCGCTTCCCGACAAAAAGGGCCGCTCGCGTCGCGAAAAGTACCTCAACACCCGCCTGGCGCGGTGATTTGTGTCGCGTTTGCAGCACGCAACGCCGCTGGCGGGGCCTTGCGCACGGCTGGTACGTTTGTTGCAACCCCATGGCCCATAACCACCACCAAGGAGCATTTCCCATGACTGCTGCGCTTGCCCGCAAAGAGCTTGAAAACACCGCGTTCGCCCGACTCGAACAAGAAGGCCGGCTGCTCAACCCGGTACTCAAGGCGCCCACCGGCACGCCGGGGCGCGTCGGCTTCCGCGGCGAGCTGGCGCTGCGCTTTGCGCACACGCTGGCCGACGAAGCCCGCCCGCCCGAACTCAGTTGCGACCAGGTCATGGCCATCGCCACCGTGGGCGACAAGCACCTGCCCTTCTTCGCGGGCTACCTGCTGAACTTCGCGCACCTCAAGGACGTGGCCGAAGTGCTGGGCGACACGCTCAGCGCGGGCGGCAAATACTTCCTGTTCTGCAACAACATCGACCTCAGCAAAAAATACCAGGTGCCCTATGGCGACGCCACGTTCTACGTGCTGCCAATCGACGAATCCACCGTCTACAACGAACTGCTCGACTTGCTGTACCTTGAGAAAAACGACCTCAAGAAAAAAGACACCGCGGGCAAACTGGACGCCGTGGCCGACGCGGCGCTCAAATTCAACCTCACCTTCGATGCCATCACCTACAACGAAGGGCTGGGCCTGATGGGGCCGGTGCGCAACCCCAACGAAAACCGGCCTGTCTGACAACTGGCATGGAGCGCACCCCGTGACCGCCGCCGCCTTGCTGCGCCCGCCGCCCGCCACTGCGGGCAGCGTTGCCATGGCCGCGCGCCAAACGCCGCCCGTGGCATGGGAAAGCGCGGCAGCCACCCCGCCGCCGCCACCAACACCCGCGCGCCCCAGCCTTGCGGCCTGGCTGGCGCAGCAGGACTTTCCCGGCCCTCACGCGCGCGGCGAAAACGGCGACACGCCGCTGATGCGCGCCGCCCGGCAGGGCGAGCACGCGGTCATCGAAGCCCTGCTGGCCTGTGGCGCCGCGCCCGAGGCCATCAACGACGATGGCAACAACGCGCTCTGGTTTGCCTGCATGTACGCTGGCCCGGCAACCATACTGCGGCTGATCCAGGCTGGCGCGCCAATCGACCACGCCAACGACGACGACATCACCTGCCTGATGCAAGCGGCTGCCAGCGGCAGGCTGGAAATCGTGCACCTGCTGCTGGCGCAAGGCGCGGCGCCGGGGCCAATCGCGCCCGATGGCCGCAATGCCTTCGACATGGCCGAAAGCCGCGGACTGGCGCTGCTGCGCCTGGCCCGCCGCTGTCGCCAACTGGCCCCGTCCTGAACCTCTTGCCATGCAAACCGCGCGCGCCGCAACCCCCGCCGCCCTGGCCCATCGCGCTGGCAACGCTGGCGCGCAAAACCCGCCAGGCGCGCGCGCCGCCTGAAAGCGCCCTGCCCCACCCCCATCATGGCCCACATCACCTTCTACGAAAAACCCGGCTGCGCTGGCAACGCCCGGCAAAAAGCGCTGCTGCGCGCCGCCGGGCACACGCTCGATGTGCGCGACCTGCTCGGCTGGCCGTGGCGCGCCGAATCGCTGATGGACTTTCTCGCGCCACTGCCCGTGGCCCAATGGTTCAACCGCGCCGCGCCAGCCATCCGCTCTGGCGAAATCACGCCCGAGGCGCTCGACAAAAACACCGCCCTGGCCCTGCTGCTGGCCAATCCACTGCTGATCCGCAGGCCGCTGATGGCCATCGGCACGCGACGCATGGTCGGCTTTGACGCGGGCCGCGTACACGACTGGGTTGGACTCGGCCCCAACGCGCCAGCAGCCGACACGCCGCTGGAAGGCTGCGCCGCCGCCAATGGCGCGCACAACGCGCACGGCTGCGCCAAAACCCACTGAACCAGAGGAAAAGCAGCGCATGCCCCTTTACGAATACCACTGCCCCGCCTGCGGCCACCACTTTGAAACCCTGGTGCGCGGCGGCAGCAACACCCAGCCAAAGACCTGCCCGCAATGCGGCGCCGCCGCGCTGGAAAAAGCCGTCTCACGCATCGCGCCCGCGGGCAAGATCGAAGCCATCCGCCTGGCCAACCGCCGCGCCGCCGCGGCCCAGGGACACTTCAGCCACTACAGCGCCGCCGAGCAAGCCAGGCTGCTCAAAGGCAAAAAACTCTGACCCCCATGGCCGCAGCGGTCCCGCCATCATCGGCCACATCACCGCGCTGGCCCCACGCGCCGCCCGCCAACCCGGCGCAATGCGCGCCAGCGCCAAACGGACTTTGACAACAACAATGGCAAGCGCTTCCCACGATGAAAAACCAACCATCTCATTGAAGGAAACACACCATGAGCATCACCATCATCTACGGATCGGACGGCGGCTGCACCCGCAAAATCGCCTCCAAAATTGCCAGCAAGATCAACGCGAAAACACTGGACATCAAGAAAGCGCAAACCGCCGACTTTGAAAACTGCTCGCTCCTGATCCTGGGCTGCCCCACCTACGCCGACGGCGATTTGCAAACCGACTGGATCGACCACTACGAAAAGCTGGAAGAAGCCAACCTGCAAGGCAAGAAAGTAGCCATCTTCGGCATGGGCGACCAGATGAACTACCCGGAATCCTTTGTTGACGCCATCGGCATCCTGTACGACACCGTATCTGAAAAAGGCGCCCAAGTGGTCGGCTTCACCGAAAACACTGGCTACGACTTCAGCAAATCGCAAGGCCTGCGCGAAGGCCGCTTTGCTGGCCTGGCGCTGGACGAGGACAACCAGTCCGGCAAAACCGAAGCGCGCATCAACGCCTGGCTGGCGCAAATCAAATAAGCCCCGGCGGCGGGCCGTTGCCTGCCGCCGCGCCTGGATGCGCGGCACAAAATCGCAAATCGAAGGCTGGTGCGGTGCAGCCAGTCCCGGATGTCGCCATCCAGTGTCCATGCGTGTATCGAATCCGACACCGCTCCCGATCAATATGTATCCGTTTCTACAAAGCTGACCGGGCATCCGGTACGCAGTCTCCTCGCATGCATCATGCACCATGGGCATCGTTTTCAGATTTTCCTTTCTATTCAATGACTTACAAAGCTCAATCAGAAGCTGGACTGGATGTGAAATCCCATGGCATACAAATTGCGTGATGACAGTCAAACCGGGATGCCGGTTTTTCTTGCATCATCATTATGTATCAAACAACATATTGCATTTTCCCCAATCCCCAGACCCGCCGGACCGGGTCGTGGACAGGCGCGCGCGCCATGCATCCGCTGTCGCGCCTTGTGGTCTCGGCCCTTTTCGGCGGCCTGTCCCTGCTGGTCGCATGCGGCGGGGGCAGTGAAGGCGAAGCCGGGCAACCTTTGCCGGATACCAGCCTCGACACCACGCTGCGCGCACTGCTGGCTGAAAACCAGATTGCCGCACCAGCCAGAGCAAACGCCCCTGACGCGCTGTACAGCCTCGGCCTGAACCTGTTCCAGAGCACGCTGCTGTCGGGCAACCAGAAGGTATCGTGCGCAAGCTGCCACCCGATCGGCAACGCGGGGCTGGACAATCTGCCGCTGGCAATCGGTGTGCACGGCTCTGGCAGCCCGCCCAACCGCACCGGACTGCCCCTGATCCACCGCAACACGCCAGCACTGATGAACCTGGGCACCGGCAAGCGCACACAGCTATTCTGGGACGGGCGGGTGAGCGAACAGGACGGCGTATTCACGACCCCGGCTGGCAACCAGTTGCCGGACGGCCTGACGGATGTGCTCGCCGCACAGGCGCTGTTCCCGCTGCTTTCGCGTGACGAGATGCTCGGCCCCTACGACCCCGGCGACGACAACACGATGGCAGAACTCAATGCGCCCGGTACGGTGGTGGAAAGCAATCCTCGACCGGTCTGGAACGCAATCATGGATCGCCTGCGCGCGGACACGCGTTTTGCTGGCCTGCTGCAAGATGCCTACCCCGGCATCGCGCCCGAGGCCATGGGCATCGAACACGCGGCCAACGCCATCTCTGCCTTCCAGTCGCGGCGCTGGTACGGCTTTGGCGAGAGCAACCAGTTGCATGGCTACATCAATGGCCGGCGCGTCATCAGCGACAGCGCCAAGCGCGGCGGCATCCTGTTCTTCGGCACCGCCGCCTGCGTGCGCTGCCACAGCGGGCCGTTGTTTAGCGACCAGAAGTTCCACAACCTTGCCGTTCCGCAAATCGGGCCGGGCTTTGGCTCCGGCGCGGGCGAGTCGCCGCCACGCGACAAGGGGCGTTACGAAGTCACGGGCGATGAGGCCGATCTCTATGCCTTCCTGACGCCCTCGCTGTGGGAAGTAAAAAACACCTTTCCCTATCTGCACAACGGCATCTACGCGACGCTTGAGGAAACATTGCGTCATCACCTGGATCCAGCGGGCAGTGCCATGGCCTTTCGCTGCCCGGCCACCTTGCGCTCCGGCGGCAACGAGATTGCCTGCCGCGACAGCACAACAGCGCCAGCACTGTACGCAGACATGGTTGCGCGCCTGTCGCCCGATTCCCGTGCGCCACCCGCGCTCACCGACGCCGACATGGCCGACCTGATCGCGTTCCTGAACGTACTCACCGACGGCAACAACACCTCGGTGCGCTAACTGTCCCCACATCCCACAAGCAAGCCCCCTCCCACACCCCGAAAGGAATCCACATGCTGCGCCAACTTTTCCTGTGCTGCGTCCTGACCAGCATACTGTCTGCCTGCGGCGGCGGAAGCGAATCCGCCACCGCGTCCGCCTTCGACATCAAGGCCACGGGGCCGAACAGCCTGATGCCAGAAAACCCGGACGACGCCAAAGACCCGACCACCTACACATCGGCAGCCGGGGGCACCAATCCATCGGTCGGGGCAAGCAACCCCTACTTTCAGGAACGTTCCGGCATCACGGTCGAAACGCTCAAAGCCCTGATGAACGACGCCACGACCTTCCCGTCCGTGGAAGATCCGGTCATCGTCACCATTGGCGCGGATCGCTACACCGGCTACCGGCTGGCCGATGTGGTTGTGCGCGCAACCAGGTTCCGCCCGGCTGACTACAACACCGGCGCTTTCGGCGTCACCACCGCCATCATTGCGGATGGCGCGGACGGTCGTCACGCGGTCTTTTCGTTTACCGAACTGATCCGCAGCGAGAACGGCAACAAAACCATCGTCGCCTACGAGAAGAACGGCCAGCCATTGCCCGGCAATGAAGGCCGGATGGCCGTCGTCGCGGGCAACGACATCGACCTCTCGCTGCGCAGAGTCAACCACCTGAGCGCGCTGCGCGTGCGCAACGACTACGTTAAAACGAGCCACACACTGCCCTCGGGCGCCAGCGCCCCCGCCCTCACGTCCGACGACATCCGCTTCCAGATCACAGGCGCTGTCAAGACGCCGCTCGACATCACCGCCGCCCTGCCCTCGACCAGTTCCGATCAGGGCTACTACGCGGTCGTGATGATTGGCAACCGCGACGCCGCCAGCCTGCCGACCTATTACTTTCAGGAATATGGTCCGCGCCACATGAACTTCTGGTGGGGTCAGGGCGTGCGCCTGACCGACGTGCTGGACACTGCCGGACTCAGCCTGCCCGACGAGAAGAACCGCTGCTTTGTGGTCATCGAAAGTGGCAACAACCAGCATGCGCTGTTCTCTTGCGGCGAGTTGTACAACAGCCGTGTTGGCATCGGCGATGGCGTGGCTGGCACAGCCGCCGCGCCCAACCGGAGCCGCTCCAAGGGCGTGCTGCTGGTCACCGACGATCTGCGCTCGGGCACCGGCAACGGTGTCATGATGACCTGCTGGAACGACCTGAGCACCTGCACCAAGAACAATGCTGGCGACCCCGACGCCTACACCGCCAACATGGACGCCAACGGCGATCGGATCAACTACCAGTCAATCGCCCTGGTCTCGACCGAGGACAAAGTGCCGTTCACGCCAGCCGGTCGCTGGTACCCGCTGGACAACTGCGTGAACACGGTATGGAAATGCAACCCGTGGATCGATGTCGGCGAGCGGCTACAGCAAGGCATCAAATCGATCACCGTGCACTACGTGGACGGCAGCTAAAACAAGCAGCGCCACGCGCCCGACCGAAGCGCCCACGACCGCCACCCACCACCGCGCCCCCCACTGGCACTGACCAGCGGTGCGAAACACGCAAAACCGCACGGCTTCAAAATTTATCCCAAAAGCAAAATGGTCAGTGTCGTGGTTGCAGTGGCGGTTGTTTCGTTCATGGCCACGGGCATCGTGGAATAAATGCTGAAACAGGCAGTACCGGGAATTTATTATGATTCAACATGCTCCACAATCCAGCCGAACAATATTTAAATGAACATCGACAGCGTGAGACCGGGAATGGTTAAAATGAGTTTATTCGCCCTCAACCCTCTTCCTCAAATTGAACAGTTTTGCCAGCAAGGCAAATCCATACACACCAAACAAACCAACAAACAGCAGCGCCATTCCCATTGCTGGAAATACATAACCAAAATAAAGCATTTTTGTTTTTACCGGCACAATGCCATTGTTGTTGTCTACGGAATAGATGTACCAGAACGTGTTCTCATCGTCGTTGGAAATCGTTTGAAGGATCACGCGGGTCTCATTTTTTTCAAGCAACTCATATGCCGAATATTTGCCATTCTCCCCGTCAACCCTGCCATGATCTTTTTCCGGGATCAGATAACAAGCGCCATTCTTGCTGCACTCCTTAGCCTCCGGAAGAAACGCAAGTTTAAACGTCCCATCCGACGCATCAAATACAGCAACCCTGAAATACGGGTGAAGTGTATTCCCTCTTTTCGCATAGCGTGTGTCTATTACGGATATTATATGTATCATCATAGTGGTGACTGCGAAAAACAAGACAACCAGGAACACACCCTTGGCAAGAAATTTGCCAAGCAACAAAAGACCATTTTTCACTTGAATTTCCTTTTCAATATGAGAAGCAATACAAAATCCGTACAGATCATAAAATATAATTGCACCATCATTTCGCGGCATCCAGTAATTTTATCTACCAAACCAGTGCACACCAAAAACCAATTCAGTCACGACATTCAATGTCTGCGCAATAGAAAATACAGAGTCAATCATAGGAAGCATGCCAAACAATATCATGATGACCCTTTCCAGTGGCCGAACCTTTGACACAATCCTGACCGCAGTCCATGAAATCAATATGGCAGACGTATGCAATACAATGGCTTCAAATGGTGTGCCACCATGCCAATAGTTTCCAGCCCAGGTAAACATTAAAAAATAATGATAAACAGCCGATGCCAGATAGTAAATGACTCTGGTTGTTCGCATGTCAAACGAAATGATTACCTTGCGCAATAGCATGTTGTTTATCCAGATGGTGATTCCCCGGGCATTTTAGCAGCAAATATTCAAGACACTTCGAATGGCCCTGCAAATCCCCGGTTCATCCGCAGGCAGGCAAACCACTCGCGCGCGCACGGCCTTCCCAAAAGGCATCGCGAGGCATGGCTGGCCGCGCCAACCGGGTTGTGCCTTGCAGCCTCTCGCTGCGCGGCCAGAATGGACGGCGCGGTTCCAGACAGCCAGTCGCCGGTGCTCAGGCAGTGGAATTTAACATTGTTTGCCCACCGGCTCTGCAAACCAACAAGGTTTGCGTTTTCAGGCAGACACGGCGGGCTGGAGCGCGCTGACCAGTGCATCGGCAAATTGTGCGAGGGGGGCGTCGATGCGGGTGATGGCCTGTTCCTGGAGAAAGCGCGCTTCCATGCGCGTCGGCTCTTGCGGCAGCACGGCCCAGTGCTGGCCTGAGGAGCGTTTCATGATCTGGCGCGCAAAGCTGCGCGTGAGCTGGTCGTCAAACCGGCAGCCCAGAAAAAGAAAATGGCGTCCGCTTCGCAACGCCTGTACCACGGGCGGGATGGGGGTCTGGATGTCGATTTCTGTCAATACCTCGACATAATCGCTGTCGGAAACCAGGTAGTTGCCCGCTGGTGCGTGGCCGCCGATGGGTTTGTAGAGAATGCGGCCAGCGTCGTCGACTGGCAGTTCTGCCAGGTATTCCCCATCGTCGGCGTATATGCCAGTCCACTGGCCAAAGTGTTCGGCCTGGGAGAGTCCCTGGATTTGCGTCCAGCCGCCCGCGGGGCGCGCCTGGGCAAGGGCGCTGGCAAAGGTGTCGTCGTACCAGCTATCGACCCACAATTTGGCGCCGCTGGCGGCCAGGGCCAGGTGCAGGGGCGAGGGTTGGGGCGTTTGGGCAAAGGCGTCGTTCATGATTTGCACCACCGATTTGCGGTGCTTGAAGTTTTCGATGAATTGCGCCGCCTGCGTGAGCCGTTTGCGTATTTTGTGCGGGACGCTGATTTTGGTGGTCATGATTTCGGCCAGCGCCACCGGGGTGGCGGGCACTTTGAGGTTGCCGCCGTCGCACAGCCCGAGCAGTTCAGGGCCGAGGTAGGGGATGACGCTGCCGCTGTCGATCTGGCGGGCGATGTGGCGTGCAAGGGTTTGCATGGGGTGGGGGCTTTCTCAAAGGTAGATGGCGGCGCCTGCGCCAACGTTGGTGGCGGTGTCTTTCAGGGTTTTGACGATGTATTTGACCTGGTCGGCGTCGAGCCGGGTGTGCAGCGGCAAGGCCAGTGCGCGATCGCCTATGCGGTCGGTGTCGGGCAGCAGGCCGCGTTTGCGGCCAATGGCCTCGCCCGTGTTCATGTAGAAGAATTGCCGGTGCAGCGGGTGGCTGTAGGCTGCCGTTTCGATGCCGCAGGCGAGCAGGTCGTCGATCATCTGGGCGCGCGCGCTTTGCGTGAAGCGTTTGCCCAGGTGCACGACGTAGAGCATCCAGTGCACTTCTTGCACGTCCTGGGCCAGGTAGGGCGGTTTGACGCCTTCAAAACTTTGCATTTGCTCGTGGTACCAGCCTTCGATTTGCTTGCGCGCGGCCAGCCGCTCGTCCAGGCCGGCCAGTTGCGCCAGGCCGAGGGCGGCGGTCACTTCGCTCATGCCCGCTTGCAGTGCCACGCGCGCGCCCAGCGAGAGCGAACCGCGCTCGGCGGCGCGGCGCCAGCGCAGGTAGCGCATTTCGCGGGCCAGGCGCTCGTCGTCGGTGAGCAGCATGCCGCCTTCGCCGGTGCACAGCGCCGAAGGGGGCGAGAAGTCAAATACCGCCACGTCGCCAAAGCTGCCTACGCTTTGGCCCAGGTAGCGCGAGCCAAGCGCCTCGCTGCTGTCTTCGATCAGCACCAGGCCGTGCGCGTCGGCCAGCGCGCGCAGCGGCCCCCAGGCGGCGGGGTGGCCGTTGGTGTTGCCCGCCAGGATGGCGCGCGTTCCGGGGCCGATTTTCAGCGCGGCTTTTTCGGCGCTGAGGCAGCCGCTCCAGTAATCTATGTCGGCAAATACGGGCGTGGCGCCAGCCAGTGTGATGGCTTGCGCGATCTGGCGCCAGGCGTGGGCGGCGCAGAGCACTTCGTCGCCCGCGCCGATGCCGCTGGCGCGCAGCGCGATCCACGCGCCCAGCGTGCCGCTGCCCACGGCCACCGCGTGTTTGCGCCCGACCCACGCGGCAAAGGCGCGCTCGAAGGCGTCGAGCATCGGCCCGTCGCTCCAGCGGGCCGATTGCAGGACGGCGCCAAGCAGTTCGATCTCGCGCGTGCCGCATTCGGGTTCAAACAGGGAGATGACTTCGTTGGTGTCCATGGCGCGAGGGGCTTTCTCTTTTTTTCAGTCTTCTTGCGTGAGGATGAGGGCGCTGGCCTCTTGCAGCCGCTGCGTGACGCGCCAGCAGTGGCCGTCGGTGGCGGCCAGGTAGACGCTGCGCGCGCTCACGCGCAGCGCGGGCGCTTCATCGCGCATGTCCAGCGCGTCGACCACCATGGCGCGCACGTCGGGATGGCGCGCGCGCCACAGCGCCACTGCGTCGCACAGCGACGCGGCGGCGGCCACCACTTCGCTGGCGCTGCGCAGGTGTTCTTCGCTCAGGGCCATCGCGGCGCGCTCCGGCGGCGGTGGTGGCGCCTAGTCGGCATCGCCAGTGATGCGCCGCGCTTCAACGGTGATGGGCAGCGCCGTGTCGGCGGGCATTTCAGGCAGGTCGAACTGCCAGCCGTTGCCAAGCGTAATCAGGCCGCCCCACAGGCCGGGCCGGGCCATGGAGACGATGGCCTCTTCCAGGTCTTTCTTGGGCACATAGGCACTGAAAGCGCCCTTGCCGTCCTTGCGAATCATGACTTTCATCGTCGGCTCCGGAAAAAAAGTGGGGGTTGGAAAAAATGGATGGCTCTGGCTTTCTGGATGGGTCAGGCGATGGCTGCCGCTGTTTGCCGCTGTCGCGCTGCCTGCGCCTCTTCGTCCAGCAACGGGGCCAGCAGGGGCGGCAGCGCGTCCAGCAGGTATTGCACATCTTGCGCAGTGGTGCCCCGGCCAAGCGAGAAGCGCACGGCGGCCAGCGCCTCTTGCGGCGGCACGCCCATGGCGTCCAGAACATGGGAAGGCGCGCTGCTGCCCGAAGCGCAGGCCGCGCCGGTCGATGCGGCAACGCCCAGCCGCTCCAGCCGGTTGAGCACGACGTCCGCCGACAGGCAGCCAAAGCGCAGGTAACTGGTGCCAGGCAGGCGCGGCGCGTTTTGCGCCCAGACATGCACGGCATCAGGCAGCGCGCGCGCAAGGCCGCGCTCCAGCGCGTCGCGCAGCGTGCCCAGGCGCGCGGCCTCGGCGGCGATGCCATCGGCGCCGCCCAGCAAATCCAGTGCGGCGGCCAAGCCAGCGATGCCCGCCAGGTTTTCGGTGCCGCCGCGCCTGCCGCGCTCCTGACTGCCCATGATCTGCGGCTCCAGCGCAATGCCCTGGCGCAGCAGCAGCGCGCCAACGCCCTTGGGGCCATGGATTTTGTGGGCCGACAGCGACACGGCATCCGCGCCAAAGTGCGCAAAGCTGAAGGGCTGTTTGCCAATGAACTGGGTGGCGTCCACATGCAGCAGCGCCCCGGCGGCATGTGCAAGGGCGGCCACTTGCGCCACCGGCATCAGCGCCCCGGTCTCGTTGTTGGCGGCCATCAGAGAGATGAGCGCCAGATCAGGCCCCATCAGCGCGACAGCGGCGTCCACATCCAGCGTGCCATCGGCGCGCACCGCGATCAAGTCCACGGGCACGCCTTGCTTGCGCAGCGCGCGCGCCAGCCTGAGGTGGCCCGCATGTTCCACACTGCTGAAGACAACGCGCCCGCGGCCCGCCGCCGCAGCGGCCAGCAGGCCGCGCACGGCCAGATGGTTCGACTCTGTGGCGCCACTGGTGAAGATGATTTCAGCGGGTTTGCAGCCCAGCGCGCGCGCCACCGCGCCGCGCGCCGCGCCCATGGCGCGCCGGGCGTTCTGGCCGGGGCCGTGTTGCGACGACGCATTGGCCCAGCAGTCCGAGAGCGCCGACAGCATGGCCGCGCGCACCGCGTCGGCTGGCGGCGTGGTGGCGTTGTGGTCAAGGTAGATCATCGTCATGGCCAGTAAACGCGGCGCGCGTCCGTGCACAGCAGTTGCACAAGATCGTCGATGCGCTCGCTCTCGTGCTGGAGCACCCACCCGCCCGCGGCGTGGTCGCGGGCAAACAAGCGCCAAAGCTGCGCCGCCTGGCCGCTGCCCTGGTGCTCATCGCCGCCAACGGGCAACAGCAGCGCGATGTCGATCACGCCGCCTTGCGCGTCCACATTGCGCGAGCAGCAAGGGCTTTCGATGCGCAAGCCATCGCCTTCGCGCAGTACGCGCGGCTTGACGTAGCGGTAGCGCACGCGCTGGCGCAGTGCGCGCTCCAGCCGGTGCCGCATGAAGTCCAGCACGCCAGCGCCGGGCGTGGCGCTGGCGCCATTGCTGCCACTGCTGCGGCTGGCGCTGCTGCCGGGCAGGCTCATCGCGCACTCTCCTCCGGGGCGCGGCGTGGTGGTGGCGGCGCGTCATCCACCTCTGGCAGCAGGCCGGGCGGCGCGGGCGCAATTTCTTCTTCCAGGCAACCGACAACGCAGCCATCAAACTGCACCAGATAAACCGGCTCGCCCTGCTCGATTGCGTGGCCGACGTTGACAATTTCGCCCAGCGCGCCTTGCACGGCCAGCACGGCATCGGGCGCGCGATTGGGGTAACTGCCGTCGTTGACGATGTCCTCCAGCGCGACAACGCGCAGGCCCCAGTCGTAAAGGGCGGCCCGTGGCGCCATGGGCAAGCCGCCGCTCATGCCGCGCTCCCTTCGGACGGCGGCGGCTGGCTGGGCACGCCAAGCTGGCGCAGCGCGGCGGCTTTTTCGCCCAACTGGTTCAACACCTCTTCAGGCAGCCTGTCCAGCGTGCAAAGCTCTTTGGCGCGCATGCCGACGCGGTGGCCACTTTCCACAAAGTCCACCGCGTAGATGTAGAACTGCTGCAAAAAGGTGTTGATGTGGGCCACGTAGCCAATGTCGCCCCGGTTGACCAGCACCTCGCCAATGGCCTTGCCGCTGTAGGTGCCATCGTTGCGCACGACCGAGCGCGCAACCACCCGCTCGCCATGGGCAAAGCGCGGCGCAAAAGCGATTTCGATCACGTCGTCGTCGCGCTGGATGTCAGCCATGGAGCAGTCCTTCCGGCGCGGCAGTGGTGGCAGCGGCAGTGGCAGCAATGCGCTCGCGCGCCGCGCGCCGCACTTCCGGGTCTTCATCGCCTTGCAACGCGCCAAGCACGGCCACGGCGCTGGCGCTGATGCGCCGCGCGACTTCCCAGCGCACGCGCCAGTCGGCATCGCCCGCCATGCGCGCGAGCAGCGGCGCAGGCAGGCGCTCGGCCACGATGCGCCGCACTTCAGGCTCGGCGTCGCCCGCCATGCGCAGCAGCGCCGGCATTTCCAGCCGCTGCGCCACGCGCATGCGCACGGCACGGTCTGGGTCATCGGCCATGGTCGGCAGCAGGGCCAGTGGCAGGCGACGCGCGACCAGTTCGCGCACGCCGTAGTCCGGGTCGTGGCGCAGCGCCACAAGCGCGGCGGCTTCAACGCGCAGGGCCACGCGGATGCGCACCTCGCGGTGCGCATCGCCAGCCAGCCGCGTCAGCCTGGACAGCGGCAGGCGCAGCGCGACCTGCAAGCGCACGGTCTCGTCAGGGTCGTCGATGAGCGCCGCAAGCCTGAACACGCTGGCGTAGCGCGCGGCAATGGCGCGCACTTCGAAATACGGGTGCGCAAGCTGCGCGTCGCTCAACTGCGGATGCCTGTGAAAGAAGCGGTCGATGCGGCGCGCGTAAACGTCTTGCATGCAGGCATGGCCCGGCTCGCAGCCTTGCTGGCCGGGCAGATCGCGCAACCGGACGTGCTCGCAGGCGGCGCAGTCAATCGGGCCGCCCGCCCAGTGCCGCGGCGCAATGTCGCCCGCCGGGGCGCGGCGCTCCGTTGCGGCAGAAGCAGCCAGCGGCGATGGCGGCAGCGGCGCGTTCATCGCCCGGCCTCTTGCCAGCCACAGGCCGCCGCCGCCGGGCCAGTGCTTTGCGGCGGCGCGGCCCAACCATCGTCCATCCGCGCGGCGGTGGCGGCATCTTCATCTTCAGCGTCGCCCGCTTCGTGGCGCGCCAGCGCGTGCGCCAGCAGCGCGCCACCAACACGGTCTTGCGGATCGAGGCGGCGCAACTCGCCCAGCATCAGGCGCGCTTCTGGCAGATCACCCAGGCGCAGGTTCAGGTAAGCCAGGCCCTTGAGCACGAAGAGGTAAAAGCGCACCGCGGCATCGCCCCGCGCGGCGGGGTCGCCGGGCGGAGTGTCGCCAAAATCAGGGCCAAGCGCCGCGCGTGCGATGGCCAGCGCGTCCATGCCCACCCGGCGCGCCTGGGCCAGCCGGTGTCCGTAGAAATGAAAGCGGTACAGCGCAATCAGCGGCGCCGGGTGGCGCGGCGCGGCGGCGCGCGCCCTCTCCAGCAGCGCCAGCGCCTCTTCGGGGTGGTGCCGCACAAGTCCGGAGCGCGCAATCAGCGCCTCGACCTGCTGGCTCAAGGCGCCGCCAAGCACGCATTCGGCAAAAGCTGCCGCCGCGTCGCGCTCCAGTGCCGCTGGGCCAGCCGCCTTTTGCATGTGATGGCTCCTTCCTTTGGGGGTTGCTGCCGGGCGATGATCGTGCGCGCCGCGGCTTCAAGAGGCCAGCGGCGTTGTCGGCGCAGCCGCCACACGCGCGGCGGCGCGCCCGATGGCGCTGATGTCTATTCTGGCGATGCCGGGCGGCGCGGCGGCTTCGGCGCTGGCGCATCCGCAGGCTGCCTGGTTGGGGTTGAAAAAGCTCAAGCCAGACTGGGTAGGCGTATCTAAAAAGTCCATGGTCACGCCATCGAGCATCTGGCAGCTTGTGGCCGGCAAAAAGACGCGCAGGCCGTTGACTTCCAGGATTTCCTCGCCGCTTTGCGGCCCGGCCTCCGCGCTGAACTGCGCGTCGTAGCCCGAGCAGCCACCGCTGCTGACGGCCAGGCGAAATCCCGCGCCAGCGGGAAGGCCCGAAAAGCGCACGATGCGGCGCATGAACTTCTCGGCGGCGGCTGTGATGGTGAGCTTGGGCAACATGATGGCGATGGTTCTCCAGGGAAAGGACAAAAAAACAACCGGGGCGCGGCGCCCTCAGGCCGGTACGACGCAGCCGTCCACGGGGCAGACGGCGACACACTGCGGATCGTCAAAGTGGCCTTCGCATTCGGTGCATTTGGCCGGATCGATGACAAAAATGCCGCCCTTCTCGCGAATGGCGACGTTGGGGCATTCAGGCTCGCAAGCCGAACAGCCAGTGCAAGTGGACGCGATGATTTTCAGGGACATGGTGGCTCTCCTTGAGGGGATGGCTAGGGGGAAAAAACTCAGTCAGGCCGCCCGCGCGACGGCGCCGGTGAAAGCGCCCTGGCGGATTTGCGCGTCGCCGCGGTCACGGTGCACGATGGCGCCGCTGGCGACGCGGGCGCGGTAGTCGCCAAACCAGGCCAGCGCCGCTTTCTCGATGAATTCGCCAACGTATTGCTCCACCGGCTCAATGCCCGCTTGCAGCAGCTCGTCTTTCGGGCAGGCGCCAATCTTGGCGACCAGCACGGCGTGGCAGTCGTTGATGGCGCGCACGACCGAGGGCAGTTGCTCGTCATCGCCGTAGCCGCCCTGGCAGTACATGTCGACCCGGCGGTGGCCGACAAACAAGGCCTGCGTGGCCGAGACCTCGAAAATCTGGAATTCGCTGACGTGCCCAAAGTGTTCGTTGACGCGGCCCGCGCCCTTGGTGGCAACAGCAACCAGCACTTTCAGCGCGTCATCGCCCGCTGCTGCTGCGGCAGCGCCACCATCCATGGCCGTGGCGGCGACCTGCGCCAGCGCCTGGCGCTTGGCGGCCGACTGGGCCTGGCGCTCGGCCTCGACCTGGTTCTGGTACTGGCGGCGGCGATCCAGGTCGTAGACCACTTCCATGTGTTCGATCTTGTCCAGCGTGAATTCATCGCTGCGGTCTTCGCCCAGCAGGCCCACCGCGTCGGCGCGGCACTGGCGGCAGTGGCGCATGAGGTTGGCCCCGCCCATGCAGGCGTCCTGCACGGCCTTGAGTTCCTGTGCGCTCGGCCCCCTCTGGCCGTTCAGGCCAAAGTAGGTGCCGTGCTCGGCCTCAGAGATCAGCGGCATGATGTTGTGCAGGAAAGCGCCGCGCTTTTTCACCTCGCGGTTGACTTCAATCAGATGCTCGTCGTTGATGCCGGGAATCAGTACCGAGTTGATCTTGGTGAGCACGCCGCGTGCGCTGAGCATCTCCAGCCCCTGCATCTGCCGCTCGTGCAGGATGCGGGCGGCCTCGTAGCCAGTCACGCGCTTGTGCCGCCAGAAAATCCACGGGTAAATCTTTGCACCCACCGCCGGATCGACCATGTTGATGGTGATGGTGACGTGATCGACGTTGTATTTGCAAATCTCATCGACCATATCGGGCAGCGCCAGACCGTTGGTTGACAGGCACAGCTTGATGTCCGGCGCCCGCTCTTGCAGCAGGCGGAAGGTTTCAAAAGTCTTCGCGGGGCTGGCCAGCGAATCGCCGGGGCCGGCAATGCCCAGCACCGTCATTTGCGGAATCTCGCTGGCCACAGCCAGCACCTTTTTCACCGCCTGCTCGGGCGTGAGCTTTTGCGACACAACGCCGGGGCGCGACTCGTTGCTGCAATCGTATTTGCGGTTGCAGTAGTTGCACTGGATGTTGCAAGCGGGCGCAACCGCCACATGCATGCGCGCGTAGTGGTGGTGGGCCTGCTCGGAATAGCAGGGGTGGTTCTTGATCTTGTCCCAAATGGCTTGCGGCACATCGCCCGGCCCATCCGCCGCGCCGCAACCGGCCTTGCCCGTGCCGCCGTGCGCGTCGCAACCGCCAGCGCCGCCCGCCTCAGGCAACTCAAACTTTGCGCCCAATGGCTTGATCTGCCCGATGCCCACATAGGTCATGGCGGTGGCTGCTGGCACGGAACCGGCGTGCGTACTGGCTTGCATGGCGCCCTTTCATCGCGGTCAACCGTGACCGCACAATGCGTTTTCCAAAGCGAAATCCATGCCATGAAGAAAAAGCTCTCAAATCAATGGGTTGGAAGAATTTGTCGGACACCGCACGCGCCAGATGCAACACAAACGCGGGCATCGCCTGTCAGTGATGCGACAAAGGCCACAAAAACGGCAGCGGCGCGCGACAGCATGGCGCGCG
>JAISNB010000225.1 GCA_031276435.1 Burkholderiaceae bacterium
CACACGGCCATGAACGGGTTCCTGAAGAACCGGCGGCATTCGCGGGGCGATGGCGCTGCTGCTGGCTTTACGCTGCTGGAATTGCTGGTGGTGCTGGTTCTGGCCGCCATCACCGTGGCCGTGGCAGGCGGCGCGGCCTACAGCGCGTGGGAGCAGGCCAGCTACCGGCAGGCGCTGCGCGATGTGGCCCGGCAACTCAACCAGGCGCGCCAGCAAAGTCTGGAAGAGGGGCGCTTTGTGGCCGTCACATTTGATACCGGCACGCGGCAACTGCTGGTGGATGGCCGCGCCGCGCCGCTTGCCATTGCGGACGCGGTGCAAATCCACTGGACGGCGCTGGAGCGCGCCGGTGGCGACGCGGCGGCAGCGGCGTCAAACGAAAAGCTCATTTTCCTGTTCAACCCCGACGGCGGCGCGCGCGGCGGGCAATTGGCCCTGGTGCGTGGCGCGCGGGGCGTGGCGTTTCGCGTCAACTGGCTGCTTGGCACGCTGGAGCAAACGCCTTACGTGGCGGCGGCCTCATGATGAACAACCCGATGCCCTCGCCAGCGCGCCGTCGGCTGGGCGGTGGCGGCGGCTTTACTTTGCTCGAAGCCATTGTCGCCATGGCGATTGCCGCCATCGCGGTGGCGGCTTTGTACCGGGCCGTCGGGCAAGGCGCGCAAAACGCCGTGGCGCTCGATCAGCGTGCGCAAGCCGCGCTGGTGGCGCGATCGGCCCTGGCGAGCGCGCTGTTTGCCGAGGACATGCCGCGCGACGGGCGCGCCAGCCAGTGGCTCTGGCATGCCGAAGTCGTGCCCGAGCCGGTCATCTTCAGCGGCATTGGCGAACAAGAGTCCACCACCATGCAGGCGGCGCGCGTCTCAATCAGCGTGCGCCACACGGGCGCTGACGCGAGCGCGCTGGTGTGGACGGCATGGAAACCCTTGCGCGCGCAGCCATGACGCGATTGCCACCGCCACCGTTGTTGCGCCGCGCGCGCGGCTTTACCATGCTGGAGCTTTTGATCGCACTGGCCATCACCACCGCCGTGGTGACGCTGGTCTTTGCGGCCCTGGGGCTGATTGGCCGCTCTGAAGAGCGCAACCAGGCCTTGCTGGCGCGCAGCGAGCGCATGCTGGCCGTCAACCAGTGGCTCGGGCGCAAGTTTGACGCCATGCGCCAGGTCAGTCACGACGACGCGACAGGCCGGGTGCTTTTTTTCAGCGGCAACGCGGCGGGGCTGATGTGGGTTGCGCCCCTGCCGGAGCAGGAAGTCTCCGGCGGCCTGTACGTGTTTCGCGCCACGCCCTGGCGGCACGACGGCGGGCGCGTCGATCTGGGCATCGAGGTGCTGCCCTACAACGGCATTGCCACCGAGCTGGACTGGAGCCAGGCCAGCAAGGCCGTGCTGCTGCCCGACGTGCGCGCCTTGCAGTGGTATTACCAGGCCGCGGGCAACGGTGACACGCCCGGCCAGTGGACGCAGCAATGGGACGCCACGCAAACGCAGTACCCCGCGCGCATCCGGCTGGACGTGGGCGACGCGCAAGGCGACTGGCCCGCCATGGTTTTTGCGCCGGGGCGCGCCAAATGAGACGCGCACGCCCTGGCCGTGGCGCGGCGCTGATCCTGGTGCTGTGGCTGGTGGCGGCCATGTCGCTGGTGGTATTGGCGGGCACGCGCAGCGTGCGCCAAAGCACGCAGCGTGCGGCCTGGGAGATGGAACGCATGCGCGCCGAAGCCCTGCTGGACAGTGCGCTGCAACTTGCGGCGCAAAAACTGCTGCAAACCAGGGTCACGGAATACACCGGCCTTGACGTGCAACTGGGCGGCAACACGGTCACCATTGAAGTTGTCCCCGCCAGCGGTCTGGTGGATGTGCACGTGGTCAGCGATGTGCTGCTGCAAACGCTGCTGCAAAACGCGGGGGGCTTGAGCGCCAGCGACGCCGCCATCCTGACGGCGCGCATCCGCGACTTCATCGACCCGGACGACATTCCCCAGGGCAATGGCGGCGCCGAAGCGGCGCAATACCGCGCCGCCGGTCTGGCCCACGTGCCGCGCAACGCGCGGCTCGATGACCTGATTGAACTGCGTTCCGTTCTTGGTATGACGCCAGACGTTTATGCGAAAATCCTGCCGTTTTTGAGCATCAACGGGCAACAGCGCATCGACATCGGCTCGGCACCGCCCGCGTTGATCGATGTCCTCAGCGGGCAACAGGGACTCGGGACGATGGTTCGTTCATCTCCACCGGAAATGCGGGCGGGGCTGTTGTCAGGATCGGCCGAGCATCTGCCCGCCAGCACGGGCGCGGGCAGCCAGACAATCGTGCGGCTGACGGCCTCTGCCCGCTTTGCGCAAGGCGGCGCGCTGTGGCGGCGCGAGGCGTGGGTCGATCTGCGGCAACTTCCCGGGGCGCCAGCGCCCTGGACAATCCTCGCGCTGGAGCCTGTGCGGCGCGTCAACCAGTCATCAGGTCAGGAAACCAACCCATGAATTGGGCATCTTTGAAAAATCAGGCTGTGTCGGTTGTGGACCGGCTGGTCTGGGGACTGCTCGATCTGCGGCGCTCCCTGATGGAGCGCGGCTGGTGGCCGTGCGCCCTGCGCGTTGCCACCTCGCCCGAAGGCCGCCACTGGACCATTGCGGGCGCGCGCGTGCAACCCGGCATCGACGGCAGGCGCGCCGAAGGCCTGCTCGTGCCTGAATCCGAATGCCTGTGGGGCCATCTGACCCTGCCCGGCATCTCCCGCGCCCAATTGGGCGACGCCGTGCAAGAGGCCATGTGGCGCGTCGCACCCCTGCCGCCGCAGCAGCTTGTCATGGCCTGGCGCGCCGAACCCGCTGGCCTGCACGCCTGGCAAGTGCTGTGGGGCGCTTGCCGGCGCGACGCGGTGGCCGACTGGGCCGCGCGCCAGCATCTGCCGCCGACCGCGCCCGTCTATCTGGCTTGGCAAAAAGACGCGCTGGCCGCCGCCGGGCCAGGCCAGCAGGCCACGCGCGGGCAGCAGCGCGCGCTGGACGCCATGGCCCTGGGCGTGAGCGCGATGGTCGTTTTTGCCGTCCTCACGCTCGCCCTGATGCCTTTGATTCTCAAGCGCCAGGCCGTCGTGCGCGCCATGCGCCACGTCACCGTCATGGAGCAGCAAACCGGCGCGCTGCGCCAGCAACTGGACACCCTGCGCGCGCAGGCGGCCGTCGCCGAGCAGTTGCGCGCCACGGCCAGCGCCAGCCTGCCGCTGGCGGCCACGCTGGACCGGCTGGCGCAATCCCTGCCGCAAGACACCTGGCTGGACCGGCTCGACATCAATGGCGACGAGGTGCGCATCGCCGGTTTGACCGACAACGCCACCGACCTTCTGGCCGCGCTGGGCAAAAACCCGGCCTGGGGCGCGCCGCGCGCCACCGCGCCAAGCGTGCGCGACGAGGGGCAGGGCAAGGAGCGTTTCACCTTCGAGATGCGCTGGCGCGCCGCCACCACTCAGGAGAGCGGCTCATGAGCGCGTGGACCCGGCTCGTCGTGCGCATTGCGCTGTCTGTGCTGCTGGCCGCCGTGCTGCTGGCCGCCTGGGCGTACCACGCCGCGTGGGTGCGCTATGGCGACGCGCTCGACCAGTTGCAAGCGCGCAGCATGCGCCTCGATGGCCTGGCCGCCGCCGGGGGCGAGATCGACGCTGCCCTCAAAACCGTCAGCACCGACACCGCGCGCTGGCTGCACCCGGCCAGCGCCAACGCGCAAAACGAAGTGCAGCAGCGCCTGCGCGAAATCATCGTCGCCTCTGGCGCGACACTGGTCTCGGCGCAAGGCGTGCTGGAACCCGCTGCCGAAGGCCAGCAGCAACTGGCCCTCATCCGCCTGACCGCCACGGTGGGCGGAAGCTGGGAGAACGTGGTGCACTTTCTGGAGGCGCTGCAAACGCAAACACCGGTATTCTGGGTGCGCAATGCCGGTTTCCTGCGCGACGGCGCCAGCAAGGGCGGCAAAGCCCAGTCGGTGCGCATCACCTTGCAACTCGAAGCGCCACTGGCGCCGGAAAAGGCCGCGCCATGACACGCTTTTGGTACGCCGCGCTGGCGCTGGCTTTGGCCCTGCTGGCTGGCAGCGCCTTCTGGTGGTGGGCTGGCCGCAACGCCTGGGAGCCGCCAGCGCCGCTCATGCCCGAAATCCCCCGCAAGGAAAACCTGCCCCCGCAACACCAGGGCAAGGCCGAGCAGGCCCTGCTGCATCCCCTGTTCTGGGTCGCGCGCGCGCCCATTCCGCCAGAGGCCATCGCTTCTGACGCGGAGCAGACCACTGAACTGAGCCAGTCCAAATTGCTCGCCGTGCTGGCCGTGGGCGACGCCCAAATCGCCATCTTGCGCCAGCCCGATGGCAGCGAACTCAAAATCAGCAATCAGGCAGGCCAGCAGGCCGCCTGGTCGCTCTCTGGCTTTGATGGCCGCAAGGCGGTCTTCACCGCGGCCGATGGCGCCACGGCGGAACTGGCGCTGGACGACCCGCGCCCGCCAGCAGCAGGCGCGCCGCAACGCATGCCAGTGGCAGCGCAGCAGCCCGCCGCGCGAACGCCCGGGCCACTGCCGCGCACCGCCGCCGCGCAACCCCGCGCGCTGGCAGCGCCGCAGCAGCCCGTGCGCCAGCACCCCCCCGCCCAGCCTGTGGCCACGCCATCGCCAGCCCAACAACCCCCGGCCAACCAGGCCAGCGCCGATGCGGGCGCGCCACCTGTGCCGCCCGCCGCCGCGCAGCCCGCCAACCCCGGCCCCGCCGAAGGCAATGAATGATGCGAGTAAAACCCATGAACCTCCGCCCCTCCCTGCTCTTTTTTGCGCTGCTGGCCTCTGGCTGCGCCACCGTGGATACGGCCCGGCAAAATGCGGACAGCGCCGCCTTGCCGCCAGCCGTGACCCTTGCGCCCAGGGCCGTGGAATCCGCCGCCAGTGGCGGCGGCGCGGCTGTCGCCACTGCGGCCCCTGCCGCCACGGCCAGGCCCGCTGCGGCGACAGGCGATGACGCCGCCGCCAACATCCGGCTTTATCCGGGCGATGACGGGCACTCCCTGCAAACGCAACTGTCGCCCCCGAAGCCCGACCCCGTTTTGACGCACGGCGAGCGCGTATCGCTCAACTTTGAGAACATCCCTGTTGCCAGCCTTGCCACGGCCTTGCTGGGCGATTTGCTCAAACTCAACTACACCGTGGACGCGGGTGGCGAAGTTGTCGTCAGCCTGCGCACCAGCCAGCCCCTGCCGCGCAACCAGGTGCTCGACGTGCTCGATGCCGTGCTGCTGCCGCACGATCTGGCCATCAACCGCGACAGCGCGGGCGTCTACCACGTCACCAAACGCGCCGCCACTGCGGGTGCGCGGCCGGTGGTGGCCTCGGCGCAGCTTGCCAGCCTGGCTGGATCGGGCACCGTCATCGTCCCGCTCAACTACATCGCGGCCGCTGAAATGGCCAAAATCCTCACGCCGCTGGCCCCCAAGGACTCCATCGTCTACGTGGACAACATGCGCAACCTGCTCGTGCTGCAAGGCAGCAAGGTGCAACTGGCGGGCTGGCTGGAAATGGTCAACACCTTCGACGTGGACTTCCTCTCGGGCATGTCGCTGGGCGTATTCATCCTGGAAAACGCCAACATCGGCCTGGTCTACGACACGCTGCAATCGCTTCTCTCGTCCAATCCGTCGGCTTCCATGCCATCGGCAGCGCCCGCCATCAACGTCCCGGGCGGGCGCGGCGCGTACCCGCAGCGCCCGGCGGCGCCCGCAATGCCCGGCGCGGCATCCGCCCTGGGCGGCGCTGGCGCGCTCTACGGCATGATGCGCGTCATTCCCATCGAGCGCCTCAACGCGCTGGTCGTCATCACGCCCCGGCGCGAGTTGCTGCGCCAGGCCGAACTCTGGATTCGCCGCCTGGACCTGCCCTCTGACGCGCAAGGCAGCAACCTGTACGTCTACCCGGTGCAAAACGGCTCGGCCACGCGGCTGGCCGAAACGCTCAACGGCCTGTTCAACGGCCAGGCCGCGTCGGCGCAAACGGGCATTGCCGCAGGGGCCGCGCCCACGCAATTCGGGCGCGTGGGCGCCGCTGGCACAAACAGCAACACCGGCTCGCTTTCTTCTGCAACGAGCACCTTGCCGGGGCTGGGCAACCTCAATGCCACGCAGCAGCAAACGCAAGCCGCGCTCACCGTCAGCCAGCTCGAAGGCAACGTGCGCATCGTGGCCGACGAAGAGCGCAACGCCCTGCTCATCTACGCGCCCCGCAATGAATACCGGCGCATCGAAAAAGCCCTGCGCGAGCTGGACAAGGCGCCGCGCCAGGTGCTCATCGAGGCCACCATCGTCGATGTCAGCCTCAACGACGATCTGAAATACGGCGTCGAGTGGTACCTGCACAACAGCCTGGGAGGCGGGCGCAATGGCGTCGCGGGACTCAACTTCAGCGGCAACCCGGACCTGACAGCTTCCGCGCTGCAACAGGGCTTTTCCTACACCGTCGTTGGCCGGGGTGGCGCCGTCAGCGCCGTCATCAACGCGCTGGCGGCCAAATCGCTGGTGCGCGTGCTCTCCAGCCCGTCGGTGCTGGTGCTCGACAACCACACCGCCAACATCCTTGTGGGCAAGCAGCAACCCATCAAAACCGGCACCACCTACACCGGCACCGGCATCTACAGCGACAACATCACCTACAAAGACACGGGCGTCATGCTCACGGTCACGCCATCGGTCAACTCGGGCGGGCTGATTACCATGAACATCGCGCAGCAAGTCACCGACGTCAGCGGCCTGGACGCCGCAACCAGCCAAAGCGTCTTTACCACGCGGCAAATCCAGAGCCGCGTGGCCGTGCGCTCGGGCGAAACCGTCGTCCTGGGCGGCATGATCTCTGAAAACGGCATCAAGGCACGCAACGGCGTCCCCCTGCTCTCTGAAATCCCGCTCTTTGGCGCGCTGTTTTCAAAAACCGAAAACACCTCGCTCAGAACCGAACTCATCGTGCTGCTCACCCCGCGCGCGCTTGAAAACGATGACGACCTGCGCTCGGCCAGCCTTGAACTGCGCCAGCGCATGCGCAGCCTGTCCATGCAGGCGCTGCCCTACAGCTTTGGCGACATCACCCGGGAAAAATCCCCGGAAGCCCGGCCTTGACGGGCAAGGCGCCTGTCTGCCAGTTTGGGCACCCGGGGCGCCGCGCGCCAAAGCGCCTCTTGGATGGCGCAAACGCTGGCGCAATGTGCTACCCTGTATGCATCGGGTAACACACAAGAGAGACCAAGCCATGAGCGAAGCCACTTTTACCTTCCGGGTCGATGAAGCCCTGAAAAACGACTTTGCGACCGCCGCCAAGGCCCGCGACCGCACGGGCGCGCA
>JAISNB010000063.1 GCA_031276435.1 Burkholderiaceae bacterium
TGGACATCCGTTCATTTTTAATCTGCGCCCCTCTTATGATGGGGGTCTATTTCACTTTAGGCAGCATGGTGCGTGATTCATGTGTTGCATTTGGGAGCACTGAATGGCACGCTCCATCCCGCATAAGAAGATACGGTATGAAAGTTGCAATCATAATTGCTTGCCTATGGGCTGAAGTAATTGTGATGATTTTCATGGATATTAAGGGAAGTGAAGCGTTATTACGTGCCCTTTTAATGCTGTTTCCTTTTGGTTTCGTTGCTGGAATTTTTATAAAATTCAGGAATTTCAGTTGGTGGCGCAATTGCCGGTTTTCCAGGTGGTTTTATTGATTGTTGCAGCCCAGAGGAACTAAATTGAGCGGATCGCCCATTACGGATGATTTGGTCGTGGAGTCTGCCATTGACATAGTCAGTGGTCTAGCCGGTGGCGCGGCCGGGGGGGTCGCCGGAAATCTCGCTGGATTGCACTTGGGAGCCTTGAGAGGAGTACGAAACAAAGGCATGGGCGTGGCGGACGCCCTGGCGCGTGGCGATAGAATCGGATCAGGAACTGGAATAGGGATCGGGACAGGGGCCGGGACAGGAACCGGCGCGCTGCTGGATATGGCGATCCAAGCATTTTTCCCAACGGATCAGGAGTGCGAATGCCCTCGATAGAATGCTTGAACATCTATTACTTTTTGTTCTGCCCCCCTCTTATTCTGGGCTGCTGGTTCACTTTCGGCAGCTTCTTGCGTGATTCATGGTTTGTGCCGAGCACTGAATGGCACGCTCCATCCCGCATAAGAAGACACGGTATGAAAGTTGCAATTATGGGCGTTTTCCTATTTGCGGAAATCGCTATAGCTGATTACATTGGTATTTTAGAGTCATGCAATGAAGCGCGATCAGATATTTCTTTAATGCTGTTTCCTTTGGGTTTTATTGCTGGAATTTTTATAAAATTCAGGAATTTCAGTTGGTGGCGCAATTGCCGGTTTTCCAAGCGGTTTTATTGATTGTTGCACCCCAGAGGAACTAAATTGAGCGGATCGCCCATTACGGATGATTTGGTCGTGGAGTCTGCCATTGACATAGTCAGTGGTCTAGCCGGTGGCGCGGCCGGGGGGGGGGTCGCTGGAAATCTCGCTGGATTGCACTTGGGAGCCTTGAGAGGAGTACGAAACAAAGGCATGGGCGTGGCGGACGCCCTGGCGCGTGGCGATAGAATCGGATCAGGAACTGGAATAGGGGTCCGAGCAGTAACCGAAGCAGGTACCGGAGCGCTGCTGGATATGGCGATCCAAGCGTTTTACCCCACGAATCAGGAGTGCGAATGCCCTCGATAGAATGCTTGAACATCTCCCCTGGACACGCAAAATGAGTGAACCTGAAATGCTGCCCGCCCGAAGCGCCCGAAGCCCCACCGCCCCCAGCCGGCTGCCGGGTCGCGCAGCCTTGCGAGCAGCCCTGAGCGCATTTGTCCTGCGTTTGCCACTGTCTGGCCTGTGCTGAAGGGTTAGACAAAATCAGCGTCAGCATTCCAAATGGGGCGGTAACCATTCGTGCGGTGGATATGGAGATAGGGTTGAGCATGGCATTTGGAGGCGCGCATCTGGGCAGGAACGCACTGTACCAAAGTCATGGTAATTTGTTGAAAGGCTTACGTCGCCTGGTTTACGAAGATCGCAGCACATGGAGCAAAGCGGCAGGCGGAGATAAAGTGTGGCTGAATGCAAACAACCAGAGCCTACACCACATGCCCATCTCGGCAAGGTTCAACAGATGGATGAATGGTGCGGGGATTTCGAGATATGTGGAGTGGGGATTTCGCGGCACCGTATCAGGCATTTATGGCGCGCCGATTCTTGTCTATGACGACCACCCAGGAGTCAAGCCGGATGGTTTCTCAAGAAGCGCCGCCCCGGCAAGCGTCATGGTCATCATGAATGCCGGGACGGTGGATCGGGATTGATTGGTGCTTTATTGCGCGCGCACCCTGAAATGCATGGCGGCCAAACCGGACAGCAACAATGCCAGTAGCAGCAACAATGGATTTGAAAGACTCGGAATAGCCGTTTGCGAAAACCCGGACAATACAAGAAGGCGATGAGGCGCACTGACGTAGGCAGACCAGTATGGAGTATTGTAGGTTGTGTCGATGTAGTAAATACCAGGCTGGTTTGCTGTTACGGGAATGGTGATGTCGCAAGAGCCTGCTGTGGACGTGAATTCTACGCGCAACTGTTCAAGCGTACTATTGGTGGGTGCGGTATGGGTGAAGGTCATGTTGGGGCAGGTGGATTCTGGATTGCCTGATTGTTGCAGCCCCGGAGTGAATTCATATTCAAGCACCCGGTTGGAAACGGCAGTGGGCGAGTCAACACGGATGGTCAAAAAAGCCGTCTGCCCGGGTAGAATAACGCTGGATTCAAGCGATGCACTCCCGTTTGCCTGGCCTGCCTGTGGCGCTTGTACTGTGAACATGGGCCCAGGCGATCCTTCAATCAAGTCATAGTCAGGCGTTGAAAAATAGGCATAATAATAATCTTCCGCACTTGTCGTAACATCAAAAATGATTTTGCACGTATAAGGGCTGGTGCTTGTGGCGGCATGCAAGGTCAGGTTGCTGACGGTCAGTATGTTGCTGGATACATTTGTTGTGACGCCAGCCGGGCAGGTGCTGGATGATGGCGTTGATGACAGTGTCAAACCTGGATAAAAATCGTATGAATACGTGCCATTCTGGAAAGCGCTTTTCTTGCTGTTGAACAGGGTCATTTCAAACTGATTCGTTCCAGGTGCGCTCAGCGTTGATGGATTGAATTTGGCATCTACTACGACAGCAGGGGTCACGTTGTAGCTCACCACAGGATACAAAGTACTGGACAATGCAACGCTTGATGAGGTATCATCAAAATAGAAGTAATATTCTCCGGCATGAGTGCCTTGTACGGATAATACAATCTGGCAGGTGGCGGGCGTGGACGCAGAGGGCGCGGCAGGCAGGGAAATTGAGTTCAAGTCCAGTTCTCCGTATGGGGATGCCGAGATGACGGGAGAGCCGCAGGTGCTGGAGGTGATTGATACGGGATCGAGGGTATTTTGGTAGTATTTAATGTACTGACCGCTCAATGGCAGGGTGCTCTGGTTTTGCAGCGTAATGGTGAAGTGCGTGGATTCTCCCACATTGATCAGGGCTGGCCTGAACGCATGGGAGATGACTGATGCGTTGTTGGCCTGGGCAAACGCCGCGCTGGTGATGAACAGGCAGCAAAAGCAAAGGAACCGGATCGGGAAGCCCGGTTCAGAGGGGCGGCTGGCTGAAGTCATGGGGATCTCCTCCGGTTGATGCGCTGAAGTGTTGGAAACAATGGATGCCATTGTGCATCAGCCGCGCGCACTTGTCCAGTGGGTGTTTTAACTCATTCGCGCCACTCTATTGATGGCCGTGCTGAGCGGGTCAGGCGGCGCGCGGTTTGCGAGCAAGCCGCAAGTGCCGGTAGAAGGCATGGCTGAAGCCGTCATGGCGACAGGCAAAGGTTGTGGGAGTGCCCAGACTGTGCGAGGTGCTTGACACACAAGAGCTGGTGACTTTAGGCCAAGCCTGTTTTCAGGTGCGGCGTGACATCATGGCGGAGACTCGGCACTTGACGACTGCTGCCGGAGGGCGCGTGCTGTGCATGGTTTTCTCCTGTGCCAGAGCGGCTGCCTGACGGGGCTGACCGCTTGATCTTGCGCAGTTGATTGCTTCAGGCCGAGGGGGCAAATGGATGGCGGCTTTCTTTGTATCGCGCGCTGTTCGTCAGGCTGCTTGAAGGCACTTGCCCGGGCAGGCGCGCGGCTTGTCGTTGGATGTGTTGACCATGGGCTGGATGGCAAGCGGGCCAGCGTTTGTTGTTTCATCGCAAAACGGTATGCCAGCCAAGGTCAGCGAGAAGGTTTGCCAAGCCATTGGCGCGGTTTGCTGAAAGCAGCGCGCAGGCGCGCACGCGAGATGCGAATGCCGCCCCGCGCGCGATCATCAAGAGTGCGTTGACGCACACAGTCCGGTGGATCGCAAGGGCTTGCTCGACGGCCAAGCACTAAGGAGCGGCAGTGGGTCTTGATGGGCTGCTGCTTGCTGGCAGATGTTGCGCGCGCAGACTTTGCCTGCTCTGCGGGCTTTCTTCGCACAGCTTTCGAGACCTTGAACGGGTTTTGGGCGCTTCTTTCATTTTCAGGCATGCGACTTGCATGGAAGGTAATACAAGCCGCATGAGTAGCCGTGATTCCATTTGAGTTCTACGCGAAATCGATGTGTATCACGCCGCGTTCTGATTCTGGGTAACAGTACAGAGGCGTGATTCTGGATGCTCAGTCGCACAAGCCAATCGGTGGTGCCGACCAGGCATGACGAATACATTGCAATTCATGCAAGACCCACCCCATAGCAAGCCCGCAAAACACCGTGCAAATGGGAGCAAGCGGTGCAAGGGCTTGATGCCAGGAGATAATTTCATGCATGATAATCCGCCATTGTCAAAGATTTTCTACCGCCCCATTGAGGCCGCCATCCGCTGGGCCGGGATTTTGCGGTACAAGAAGGAAATCATATCCGCCATGCCCCAGCCGTGGCAGTTGCCGGAGAAACTGGACTGCCCCAGGTGGTCGGAATTTCGCCTTTGCATGGAGCGCATTTACGACGCCATTCTCAACGGGGAGCTTCCTTATGGGCAAAATGGAATCACGTTAAACCACCCGTCACTGTGGAGGTGTCCAGATCTGACCGTGCGCCATGTGGATTTGAAGCGGTGGATGCGCGAGCACTATCCTGAGCAGCGTCCTGCCTTTCTTTTCAGTCACGCTGAACGCATTGCGCATCCGGTTATCACGCTGGAAGTCGGCCAGGCCATGCTCATTGAACGCCGGGCCTTGAAAGCAGAACTGGAGCAGTGCCGACGCAATTTGCAGGCCTTGCAGGAGCAGCATGATGGACTGCGCAAACAGTCCGAGAGTATCCCGGCTTGCGCGCAATGCCCCATCAGTGACCGTGCTGAATCCACCTACCTGAACATCATCGGCGGCATGCTCGATTTGATGCTTGGGCAATCGCCCTCTGGCGTTGCGTATTCAAGGTTCAGAACCCAGGAAGCCATCGTCAGTGCCTTGATTGCCCATCATGGCAGCGCCATGGGGATCGCGGAACGAACCTTGAACGGGAAGTTCGCCAGCGCAAGGAAGAAGTTGCGTAGCATGAATTGCTGATCGAGTCCAGCTTGTATGTGCAGCCGCGGAAACTGCATTTGCAATGGATTTCTTGCGACCGTGCCTATTGAATAGCGGTCATGCCAATAACCGCCACTGAGCGTTAAGGAGTGACCATCATGTCGCAAACGCCTTCTTTGCTGCCTGGAGAACGCCGCATCCTGCGTCTCGATGAGGTTGAGGCCAAATCCGGATTCAAGCGCGCGCACATCTACAGTTTGATGAGAAAAGGCCAGTTCCCCCAGGCTCTGCGCCTTGGTGTACGTGCTGTCGGCTGGGACTCATCCGAGATCGACCGCTGGATCGGCGAGCGCATCAGGAGCCGGGCTTGACCCTTCTGTCCTCTGAATTTCAAGCCATCACGAGGAGAGCACATGATGCGCGTCGTATCCATCATTTCCACCAAGGGCGGCGTTGGCAAGACCACATCGTCGCCAAAACCGAGCAGGCCATTGTGGTCAAAACCGGGCGTGCGACGTTTGCCGTACTCAACCGCAATCTGGTGACGGAAGACCCCGAAGAAGGTGTCAAAATGCGGGTCAATCCCTATGTGTCCGGCGCCGTTTCGACGGACTTCGCGCGGATACCCCCGAGGAACACACCCGAGTGTCGCTGGACGGTACGCCATACACGATGAAGACGCACATTCTCGGATCGGCGCCAGCGAAGCTGCCAGTGCCGAAGCCGCAGTGCCCGCAGTTGCGCGATCTCGTCGATCAGTTGGAGCACTTGCCCGCTCCCGACGGTTTCCGGCGCATCACCCACCTTCTGGTGGATGCTGGCGCCAAGGACTTTGCCTGGGTCGATCCGCTGCCAGGCGACATCATCAAAACGCCACCGGAGATCAGTTTTACCGTCTCCACGGAAAAATTCCAGGGCCGCGTTACGGTGCGCTATGGCCGTGCCTATGACCTTTATGCCGTGGAATTGCGCCGTGGCGATGAACTGATCCAGCGCGAGGAGGAGGTGTATTTCGACGATCTCGGAAAAACGCTGGAACACCTGATCGACGACGGCCGCTGGCGAAAGATACAGGTGGAAATCCTGTCGGGCCGCCGCAAGTCGACTCACCACTGACACAGCCAAGCCAGCCCTCCTGCTTTCAGGCAGCTTCCCGTCACATCGGCGGGAAGCTGCCGTTTTCAATGACCGGAGATCAGGCATGTGGCAGTTTCAAAGGCGCCAGCCTGCGTCCCGTGTTGGCGAAGGCCATTGCCTGCAAAGGCCGTTCTGTACCAGCCACTACCGCTGGATTTTCGCCTCAAAGGGGTTGAATACTTCCGCGCCGAACTGCAAGAAATCTGCCACATTGCGGACCACGACGATCAAGTGGTGCCGGATGGCCGTGGCTGCGATCATGGCGTCCTCGCAAAGAATGTCCAAGCGGTGGTGCATCAAGCGCGCCCAAATGGCGAAACGCGTCGGCATCCATGGCCAGCACGTTGCACGAGACGGCTACCTGGTCGGCCCAGCGTTCAATCTCGACGGGGCCTTGTGCACGCAGGTGAGTTCGATGCCGACCTGTATCTTGCCCAGACTCACGGCGGAAATGCGCAGATCGCCGCTTGGCACGGATTGGAGCCAGACCAGCACCGCGCCCCGTGCGGTTTGGGACGGCGCAATTCAGAGATAACGTTGGTGTCCAGCAAATACATGGCTCAGACGCTTTGTCGGGCGAATTCAGCCTAGCGCCTCGACACGGCAGCGCCGCACCTTGCCCTGCTCATGCGAGCGTTGCGGGGTCAGTTGTTTGACACGCGCCTGTCCGGACAACAGCAATTGCTTGAGGGAAGGCAAGGCCGCGGACTGCATTTGCCGCCACTGGGAAAGTGGCGCCGAAACAGCACGCAATGCGGATGTGCGCCAATGCCGATTTCCGATGGCTAGCGCGTCGCACGGGTGCCACGCTACAGCCATGTTCTGCTGACCCCGGTCGGCAACATGCCCGGATAGCCACGGTCTTCAAGGCTATGGCGCGGTTTGGGCCGCGTTGACCACCCCCAGTTCGCACCGGCATCCACGCGCGAACGGTCATCGGTTTCCGGTGGCGATGCCAGCCCATCTGTTTCATCAACCCATGCGGAGGTTGCACATCTTTTCCCGCACGGGTATCGGGTGTGTCTCTGCTCCCTGTTTTTCAAATCTGGAGATTCACCATGACTTCTACGACCGAAAAATCCTTTTTCGACCTGCACATCACCGGCCTCGGGTACCTCAATCGCATTCGCGAGGTCAAACCCAAGAAGGGCGAGTCTTTCCTGGCATGCGACATTGCGGCACTCAATGGGCCTTGCGACAACGTCTCCTATGTGCGTTTCGACACGCGCGTATCCGGCTCGGATGCCCAGCATCTGGTTCGCCGTTGCATCGATGCCGTCAATGCGGAGAAAAAGGTAATGATCGGATTCCGTCTGGGCGACCTGTGGACCGACATCTTCACCTATGCCAAAGGCCAGCGTGCTGGCGAGTCGGGCGTCAGCCTGAAGGCCCGCCTGCTGTTCATCAACTGGATCAAGATCGATGGCGTTCTGAAGTACAAAGCCGAACTCAAGTCGGCTGAGTCCAGACAGGAGGTCGACGCCAGCGCCGATGCGCCTGTTCCACAGGAAGCACCGCCTGCCCAGGCGGATCCTGACGCCACCGACGAAACCGTACCGGCCCTGGCCGAGTCGTTCTGACCCGCAAGGCGCTCCCTTCGGGGAGCCTTGTTCCTTTTTATCGATCCACCCCCGCAAGCGCCAACCCGGTGTCAGCGGGATGTGCTTGTCCACCCATCTTCAGGATTGCACCATGATCACTCTTGCAGGCCAATTGGCCATCAAAACCATCCACGGCAGGAACGGCGACTTCAATGTCGGCCGTCTGGCAACGTCCATTGGCGAGTTCGTCATCAAGAATGCCGAACTGGACCAGTACGACGAAGGCAAATACGACGGTGATTTCGTCATCACCGAAATCCGTCCCTCCACCTACAACACCAGTGGGCGGCTGGTCATCGAAATTCGCGCCCATCTGGGCGGCATGACTTTGTCCAGCATCGACCGTTTGAGCCGGGACGACGCCTGTCGGCTGACGCCGCAGGAAATCGATCCGATCGACGAGGAAACGCAGACTGGTACGCCTGTCGCCGAGGCCAAGGCCACGGCCAGGACACCTGGCACGCGCGACCCGCTGGTCGATACCACACCGTTCGACAGTGAGCCAGCGCCCGCATTGCCTGCCGAGACTTCGGCCAGGGACGACGATGCCGCGCTGTTCGGTTTACTCTGGCCGCTGGGCGATGTCGTCAAGCTCGATGCCACCATCGACCGCCGTGTTTTGCGCCAACAGCGCGACCGTCTCGATGCGATTGGCTATCGGTTTGAACCGTTGTCACAGCACTGGCACCTCGCCACGGCCTGATTCATCCACCGCGCAAGCGGTTTTTCAGTACCCGCCGGGGACTCTTCCCCGATGGGGACGGCTCCGGCATTTTTCCAGCAGAGGTCTCTTATGGGCTGGTTTTTCTCCTCCCAATCCCGATCCGATCTGATACACGAACTCATCCAACCGGAAGAAACCGAGCGCGCCAGCGTCAAGGTCATTGCTCACGCGTTGCGCGGCAACGTCCTCTGGTCTGTCGTCGAATTGACCGCAAAGGCCGAAGGCGTACATCGCCATCTCACGCCCGGTCAATCCCTGCGCTACATCCGCTGTGATCTTCTCAAACGCAGTGGCAGCGAGTGGGGCTACAAACCGCTGGACGAATCCATGCACCCGTACTACTACTCCTGCCCGCTGTCCTACCTAGATCTGGCGCCGCAGCAATCCCGCCAATGGCGCGATGGCGTGCGTGCCTACCACGCGCGTCGGCGCAAATCGACCTAATCTGACGGCCTCGCCGCGGGATCGCGGTTTCACTTCCATCCGCGAAGGCCATATGAGTTCCGTCGCACCGGCGCTTCAAGCCTGAATCGCCACATTCATTTACCCCCAGGGGCAGCAGCGTCAGCCCCAATGGGGACGGCGCCTGTCCCGCTTGTCTCGAAAGGACATCGCCATGCCCAATACATCCCCCGCGCAAGCACTGCTGCGCATCGATGAATGCCCCGACCTGATGGGCGACGCCTGCGTCGGAGACGCGCAGGGCAATCTCGTGTTCCTGTCCATCTGGGCGCGCGACACCGCCGTCCAGCAGTTTCTGGCTCGTTTGACCCTCGGATGCAATGAGCAGGGTCTGGAACAGTTCCACGTCATCGGCGTGCAGGGCGGCGCCATCCCGGTTTTCGTCGGCAACGTCGAACGCCTGGAAAAACGCCTCACGCGCGTCTATCGGCGCACCCTGTTCGGTTCACTGGTCAACCTGTGGTTGTTCGACCGCCGCGCGGTCTGGCCCGACAAGGTCAATGCCAGCGCGCTGGCGCTTCTGCCCAGAAACTGCGCGCGGCGGTATGACCGGCTGTGGAGTCTGGTGCGGGAAACCTCACCGCTGCCTTTACTCGACCACTGGCGCGATACCGTGCTGGCGCTGTTGCAGTCGCGGCAAATGCTCAGCCGCCTTCCGCTGGCTCTCGGGCCGCTGGAAGGTTACCGGCTGGCGCTGGACGTGCCAGCGCTTGCCACAGCGCTGGGCGACTTGATTCGCAACGATGTGCTCGGCGTCGAACCTTCCGGTATCCCTGCTGCTGCCGAACCACCACTTGCGGCGGTGGTGGCGTAAGGCCATCCATCGGGAAGGCGCGATGCGTCATCCCGCCTTCCATCATTTACCAGGAGAACTTCATGGCTCTCATGTTTCCGCGGCTCGCCCGCAATTTCGTGAAAAACGGCTATTTCCCAACGGACGAACCCACGCTTGAGCGCGCATTGTCCGCACTGGCCCCGGCCAGTGGCCCCATGTCCATCATCGATCCCTGCGCTGGCGAAGGTGCAGCGATTGCCGAAGTCGCGCACGCCCTGGGGCGCAAGCAAGTGCAGGCCTATGCCGTCGAGTACGACGTCGAGCGCGCCCGTCACGCCCGGCAACTGGTTGATCGGTGCATCCAGGGTGACCTCATGGATACCCTGATTTCCCGCCATGCCTTCGGGCTGCTGTGGCTCAACCCTCCGTATGGCAACCTGAACAAGGACGCCAACGGCAACACCGGTTATCAGGGCCAGGGGTGCGCCAGGCTGGAAAAACTGTTCTATCAGCGCGCGCTTGGTCTGTTGCAGTACGGCGGAGTACTGGTATTCATCGTGCCACATTACGTGCTGGATGCCGAACTGGTCGGGTGGCTGACGCGCCACTTTGCCGACCTGCAAATCTACCGTGCGGTGGAGACGCAATTCAGGCAAGTGGTAATTTTTGGCCGCCGGACTCGCCAGTGCGACCAGGCATCCAACGCGGTGAAAACCGCGCGCGAGCTTTTGCTCCAGATCGGCCAGGACATTGCCCTGGCCGGGGAACTGCCGCCGGATTGGGCACTGCCGCCCTATACCGTCCCGGCCGCCCCGGGCGAGCCTGAGCATTTCTACCGCGTGACCATGGAGCCGCAGCAGTTTGCCGATGAAGTCGGCCGGCTGCAAGGTCTGTGGCCCTCGCTCGACGCGCACCTGGGCGTCGCACAGCAATTGCCACGGCCTCCGGCGCGTGCGCTGTCGCAATGGCATCTTGCTTTGGCCCTGGCCGCAGGTGCGATTTCAGGCACGGTGAGATCCAGGAATGGTCGCGTATTCGTTGTCAAAGGTGATACGCACAAGGGGAAAACACTCCAGATCGAGTACACCGAACGCGACGATGGCAGCGTGGCCGAAACCCGCATCCTCACCGACAAGTTCGTTCCAGTCATCCGCGCATGGGACATGATGCCAGACTCCGCAACGCGGGGCGAGGTATTGACCATTCGCTGATCGTTGTCCCGACGGCTTGCCGCCGTCCTGACTTATTACCCACCGGGGTCACGCGCCCCGATGGGGTGGCATGGCCCCTTTTTGCTTTCCAGGAAAGGAAAACACCATGGCACTCACGTTTCTCGCACAACCGCGCTTTTCAAGCGGCCTTGTCATCATGACCCCAGGCGTCGAGGATCTGGCCCGGCAGGGCAAGATCAACCCGGCGATTTATTTGCGCCGTCATCTCAGCGCCGACTGGGGCGATCTGGACGACAGTGACCGGCGTCAAAACAATGCCGCCCTGAAGTCCGGTGAAAACCGGCTGTTCTCGTCCTACCAGGTCACGCCGACCCTGAAACTCTGGATCATCACCGAGTGGGACCGCAGCATCACCACGCTGCTGCTGCCCAGCGAATACTGATCCTCAACCCGGCGGCCGCGCGCCGCATATCTTTTCCCACCCCAGGGGCATGTGTATCGCCCCGCTGAGGGCGTGGTGCATGCCCCGTTTTTTTGGAGCATCTTCATGTCTACTGAAATCGGAACCATTCCCGCCATTGCCGAAGGCGTGCCCATTGAGGGCGATCTGCTGGAACAGGCGGCATCTCCTCTGACACTGAGCTTGCAGGATTTCGTCAGCGAATTTGGCGACGGGCTGCTGGATTCGCTCAATCGCACCAATCCACCCGTTTACACCGGCGTTGCCAAGGCGCACCGCCAGCTGGTACTGGCTGGCCTCAAGCGCCAGTTGTTCCAGGCGCAAGCCGAAGTCGTCCATGCCGCCGCCGAGCTGCTGATCGACCGTGGCGAGCGTGCCGCGATCGTCAATGGCGAAATGGGATGCGGCAAAACCACCGTGGGCATCGCCACGGCCGCCGTGCTCAACGCCGAAGGCTACCGCCGCACCTTGGTGCTTTCTCCGCCGCATCTCGTCTACAAGTGGCGGCGCGAGATCCAGGAGACGGTGGCTGGCGCAAAAGTCTGGGTGCTCAACGGCCCGGATACGCTGGTCAAGCTGCTGAAGCTGCGCGAACAACTGGGCGCTGCACCCCAAGGCCAGGAGTTCTTTGTTCTGGGACGTGTGAGGATGAGGATGGGTTTCCACTGGAAGCCTGCCTTCACCTCGCGCCGCCCCCGTCATGGCGACGTGGGCATCTGCCCGGACTGCGGCCATGTCATCACCAACCTCGACGGCGAGCCTCTCAGCCTGCCCGATCTGCAAGCCGAGGAATACCGCAGGAAGTGCGGCCATTGCGCCGCACCCTTGTGGACGCTGATCCGCCCGAAAAGCCTGTCCGCAAGCGACCAGTCCTCGGCTGTCCTCAAAGCCCTGAAACGCATCCCGACCATCGGGCAGGTCACCGCGCAAAAGTTGATGCACAAGTTCGGCGACGGTTTCCTGGCGTCGATGCTGGGTGACAACATCCATGAATTCATCAACCTCATGGATGAGAACGGCGAACTGGTTTTCTCCGACGGCCAGGCGCACCGGATGGAACGCGCGATGGCGAACATGGAGTTCGGCTTCGGCGAAGGCGGCTATCAGCCTTCCGAGTTCATCAAACGCTACCTGCCGCAAGGCACGTTCGATCTGCTCATCGCCGACGAGGCGCACGAGTACAAGAGCGGCGGCAGCGCGCAAGGCCAGGCCATGGGCGTGCTGGCGGCCAAGTCACGCAAGACGCTGTTGCTCACCGGCACCCTGATGGGGGGCTACGGCGACGACCTTTTTTATTTGCTGTTTCGCGCCTTGCCCGGGCGAATGATCGAAGACGGCTACCGGCCAGCCAAAAGCGGCAGCATGACGGCTGCGGCCATGGCGTTCATGCGCGACCACGGCGTGCTCAAGGACATCTACTCCGAGACCGTCGGAGCGGCGCACAAGACCGCGAAAGGCACGAAAGTCAGCGTCAGAACAGTCAAAGCCCCGGGTTTCGGCCCCAAGGGCGTGTTGCGCTGCATTCTGCCGTACACCATTTTTCTCAAGCTCAAGGACATTGGCGGCAACGTTCTGCCGCCATATGACGAAGAGTTCCGTGAAGTCGCCATGGACGCTGCACAAGCCGCGGCCTACCGTGATCTGTCGATGCGTCTGACCGCCGAACTGAGGCAAGCCTTGGCCCGGCGCGACACGACGCTGCTCGGCGTGGTTCTCAACGTGCTGCTGGCGTGGCCGGATTGCTGTTTCCGCCCGGAGGCGGTGACGCATCCGCGCACGCGCCAGAACCTGGCTTTCGTTGCGGCCCAGTTCAACGAGCTGACGCTGATGCCCAAGGAGCGTGAACTGATCGAGATATGCCAGCAGGAAAAAGCGCAAGGGCGCAAAACCCTGGTCTACACGGTCTATACCGGCACGCGCGATACCACGTCGCGTCTGAAGGCTCTGCTGGAGCAGGAAGGCTTCAAGGTGGCGGGGTTGCGCGCGAGCGTGGATGCTTCTGGCCGTGAAGACTGGATTGCCGAGCAACTTGATCGAGGCATCGATGTGCTCATCACCAATCCCGAGCTGGTCAAAACGGGACTGGACTTGCTGGAGTTTCCAACGATTGTGTTCATGCAAAGTGGCTACAACGTGTATTCGCTTCAGCAGGCAGCGCGCCGCTCATGGCGCATCGGGCAAAAGCAGCCTGTGCGCGTGATTTATCTCGGCTACGCCAACTCTTCGCAAATGACCTGCCTGAGCCTGATGGCCAAGAAGATCATGGTCTCGCAGAGCACTTCGGGCGACGTGCCCGAATCCGGGCTTGACGTTCTAAACCAGAACGGTGATTCCATCGAAGTGGCGCTGGCACGCAAACTGGTCGCCACCTGATCCACATCCATGCCACTGACAGCGGCTTTCTGGTCGCTGTCTCTTTTTTTTCTTGCACCTCGCGGCCATGCCCTGTCCATTAACGGACAGGGCGCCGCATTGTTTCATCACAAGGAGCATTTCATGATCGACAACACCCATGCGGCCTCCGATGTTTTCAAGGCACGCCTGACGCTGGACGTTACCTACCACCTCAACGGGGAGTCTCCCACCGGGATGGCCGCACGCCTGCGCCGGATGTGCGAGATGGGCATCGACAACGGCACACCACGTCCCAGAACGTCACCTCGGTGTAGAAGCGCGCGCGGGCAATCTGGCGACGCGCACGCGCGATGCGCATGGCCGCTTTGTCGCGGCCACCGGGCAGAGTCAGCAAATGGGCGCGGCGCTGGACGTGGTGGGCCAGCGCACGCAGCAGGTCGCCAGCGGTTACAGCGCAGCCGCCAGCAGCGCCACTGTCGCGGGCACCAGCATGCAACGCACACACCGCCGCATTGGCGAAGGTGTGGAATCGATCAGCAGCCAGTTGAAGGTGATCCAAGGCGCCTACATGGCCCTTGCGAGCACGCGCGGCCTGGTCAACATGGTGCAAGACATCGCCCAGACGGCCGAGCAATACGCCAACTTGCAGGCGCGCATCTCTCTGGTGGCTGGCGAGGGCGCGCAGCTTGAGGCGGCCATGCAGGGCGTCTACGACGTGGCCATGCGCACGCACAGCGCACTGGGCAGCACGGGCGATTTGTTCGCGCGCCTGGCAACGGCGGGCAAGGACGCGGGCCTGTCCACCCAAGAGGCCAGCGCGCAGGCGCTGGGGCTGGCTGAGACCATCAACCAGGCCATCCAGCTTTCGGGCGCGTCGGCCAGCGCCAGCGACGCGGCCATCACGCAGCTGATACAAGGCTTGCAGGGCGGCGCACTGCGCGGCGACGAATTCAATTCGGTCATGGAGCAAAGCCCGCGGCTGGCGCGCGCGCTGGCCGACGGCCTGGGCGTGACCACGGGCGAGCTGCGCAAACTGGCCGAAGCCGGGGCGCTGACCAGCCAGACCGTGATTGCCGCGCTGACCAGCCAGGCCGATACGGTGGCCGCCGAGTTCACCAAACTGCCTCCAACAATAGGCCGCAGCCTGCAAGACCTGGGCAACGCCTGGACGGTTTACGTGGCCGAGACCGACAAGGCCTGGGGCGCCAGCACCATGGCCGCACGCGCCATCGATTCATTGGCGCGCATTCTGCCCACGGTGGCCGACGCCTTGATGGACTTGGGCCAGGCCAGCATTGCTTTTGCGGGCCTGAAACTGGCGCAGCATTTTTTGAGTCTGAGCCAGAACGCCAAAGCCGCTGCGGCGAGCGTGGCGGCAACCAATGCGCAACTGGCCGCCACGGGCAGCGCGGGCGCGGCCGCTGCGGTGGGCGTGGGGCGGCTGGCGAGCATTCTGGCAACGCTGCGCACCTTCACGCTGGTTGGCCTGATTGCGAACTTCAAGGACATCGCCACGTGGGTGGGCGAAGGCATTGCCAAGTTGCAAGGCTTCAAAGACCGAACCGAAGAAGCCGCGCGCGCCGAGAAATTGCACGCCGAGATACTGGCCGAAAACCGCAAACAGCGCCAGGCCATGCAGGCGGCCCTGGAAGCGGCCATCAATGCGCAGTTTGAGCTGAGCGCCGCCGCCAATGGGGCGATTGCCAGCTTCCAGCAACTCTTGAGGTAGAGAGTGCCCAAGCAGGGGCGAGAGAGGGTCAGGGTGAGGAGGTATTCCCCCCGCAAACATTTTTCTTGAAACGGCTGCGCAGTGCGGGCAGGGTCAACAGCGCCAGCAGTACCGCCAACACACCCAGCGCATTTTGCTCCAGTGTGGGCACGGGTACAAACAATGCATTGAGAGTTCTTGCGCGGATGATGCGTACTTCCTGAATGCCAGGATTGCCGACCGCACCAGCACCGAAGCCCAATTTGAAAAATGCAGGCACATCGTTGGTGCCACTGGGATCGCCATTGAGGGTTTGGGTCAGTTCAAGCGCATAGATTATTTTGACGGAATTCGCCGCTGTATTGGTGCCTGTGGGATCAATTTCCACCGTCACCTTTGGATAAGGTTCGGCAGACGTAATGGGGGAAATGGTAATGCGTACGGTTTGCTTGTCTGATCGGTTAGGATCGAGAGTTCTGATTGCTCCCCCAGGTACCTTGCTGCTGACAGGAACCACGTCCAACATGGGAAAACCAAGGCTATCCCTGCCCCGCACAACCACGCTGTTCGCGCCGCCTAGCGTTGCTCCCATGCAAGCAAGATAAGGAGAAGTGTCGCAAATATCACCACTGGAGCCAGAAAAATTGCCATACGAATCTAGCCCAATGCCCACATAACTACCATTATTATTGGCTGCACCCCCCTTATATCCCAAATTTTGAGCAGGATGGCCATCAATCAGATTGCTCGGGGTGAGGCATCGATCAGAAAAAACGAAAGCCCATCGGCGCTGTAACCATATGGGCCTGTGCCGTAACTGACGTAATCAAAGATAATTTCAAACCCTCCGCTGATGAAAAATGCATATCGTAAATTGCCCGTCCAACCTGGGATGTCGGTTATTACCAGTGAGCTGTAGCCAGCCACTGCCGGGGCTATCAACGCCGGTGGCGGCAGTCAATTCGGGCACCCAAGAAGGGTTGGAGGCAGCACGCCCCTGGATCCACCATCTGGGCGGCAGCGTGGAATTGAAAAAAGCGTTGTCAATGGAAATGGCGGCGTACGCGGAGGACTGGACTGTGCCCCAGGCCGCGCAGGCCATGGCCGCTGTAAGCAAAGCGCGGGCCAGTCTACTGAAAGATTTTGTATATTGGCTATCAGAAGACTTCTTGAAAAATTGTTACAAATTTTTTGATTGCTGATTGCTGATTGCTGATTGCTGATTGCTGATTGCTGATTGCTGATTGCTGATTGCTGATTATACCAGCGTTTGAAGAATAAAGTCCAGAAGTTCCGGAATTTATTTCTGATGTGTTGCTATTTTTCATAGGAACTGACTCCTGTCAAATAAGTGCTATCAAAGTGAAAAACCTGCTTGCCGCCTTTTTGGCGTTGCGCAAATGCCTTGCCGGAGAGCAAGGCTGACTGTGCAACACTGCCAGAGCCACCCGGACAGGACGCTTGCCCGTCGCCGGATTGGAACAAGATCGCAAACAGGTTCTCCGTGGATGCGCCTTCGGCCCCTTGCCGCTTCCTCATGCGGCCCTGTACGCTGCGTTGAGCCGCCGCGCGGCAATAAAGGGGAACAACAACGGCGCAGGACCAAGACACGCATGCCATGCTAACAGTATTCCCGCGTTTTGCAACAGGCGGAGAGGCGCGAAAGCGAAAAAACACGGAAAGTAGTTCCGCTTTTTGATGGGTGTGTGTTGTTTTTTGCCAACCCTCTTTCGCTCCTCCGGGGCACTTCTGTCCCTCAAGGGAGAGAGGAGGCAAGCGCGCAACGCATTCATGTTCTTTACCCTCGCCCCTTGGGCAGAAGGTGGCGCGAAACGCCGGGTGAGGGGCTTTGCCATGCAAAGCGCAGTGTGCTTGAGTCAGCGTTGCACTCACCCTCTCTCGCCCCTGCCGGGGCACTCTCTCCCTTAGAGGGAGAGAGAAAGGCTGGCGGCAGCGCGGGCGGTAGAGGCGCGCACAAATGGAAGTCGATGGATTGCCGCGTCGCTTTGCTCCTCGCAATGACGAAGAGGTGGACGGTGGTTGCATCGACCATGGCGGGGGCGCAAAGGCAGGCACAATAGCCCCACCATGCACGACGATGCGCTGACGCACGAGATTGCCGCCACCGCCGCCCGGCTGGTGGTGCAAGAGGGGCTGGACTATGGCTCGGCCAAGCGGCGCGCGCTCAGGCAGCTTGGCGCGCCGCCGCGCGCGGCCTTGCCCGGTAACGATCAGGTCGAGGCCGAGGTGCGCGACTACATCGCGCTGTTTCTTGCCGATACGCAACCGGCTGAACTGGCGGCGTTGCGTCGTCTGGCCCTGCAATGGATGGAGCGGCTGGCGGCGTTCAGGCCGCATCTGGGGGGCGCGGTCTGGCATGGCACGGCCACGCGATTGAGCGATATTTATCTGCAATTGTTTTGCGATGACGCAAAATCGGCGGAGATTGCCTTGATTGACCAGCGGGTGCGCTTTCAGCCGCGCAGCGTGACGGGGTTTCAGGGGCGGAGCGTGGATGCGCTGAGTTTTTCCTGCCCCTGCCCGGGGTTGGGCGAGTGCGTTGGCATTCATCTGATGGTGCACGATCTGGACGATTTGCGCGGCGCGCTCAAGCCCGATGCCCAGGGGCGTGCGCCCCGGGGCGACGCGCGGGCGGTGCGGGCGCTGCTGCTCCAGTCAGGGGAAGGCGGCGGGTTGGGCGAGGCGGCATGAGATCCGGCAACAAGCGGCAACTGCCAGCCACTGGCGCGCCGCAAACCCCGCGGCGGCGCGGGCTGCTGCTGGGCGGCGCGGTGGCGGCGCTTGGTTTGCCTTTTGGGCTGTGGATGGCGGGCAAGGCGTGGACGGCGCACGGCGGCGGCGCGGCGGACGCTTTGGCGGATGCCGTGGACGCGCTGTGGCAGGCGCGCTTTTCCACGCCCGACGGGCAGGCGATGCTGGCGCTCAAGTCGCTCAAGGGCAGTCCGGCGCTGATCAATTTCTGGGCCACCTGGTGCGCGCCGTGTGTGGATGAACTTCCGCTATTGGACGGCTTTTTCGCCAAAAACAAGGCCAACGGCTTGCAAGTTGCCGGATTGGCGATGGATCGACCCGATGCGGTCGCTCGCTTCCTGGCGCGCGCGCCGGTGGCTTATCCGGTGGGCATTGTTCCGGCAGCGCAGGGGCTGGCGCTGATGAAGCGCCTGGGCAATCCGGCGGGTGGCCTGCCGTTTACGCTCGCGCTGGATGGCCAAGGCGTGCTGCGCAAGCGCAAACTGGGGGCCATTCAGGCCGCCGACCTTCCGACTTGGCGGCAGGCGCTGCGGTTTTGAGAACTTGTGTGTTACTTTTCTGTTCCAACCCCAGGGCGCAGGCCGCTTGGGTTGTGCGCCTTGGTGGCGGCGCGCCTTGGGCCACGCACGCGAAGGTTGGGTGCAAAAGCCCAAAATTAAAACGAGTTGGCCGAGGTTTTGCTCAATTTGAGTAGAATTTGTGAATTCCCTACATGAGGTGCCTGAATGGATCTGCGCAAACTGAAAACCCTGATCGACTTGGTTTCCGAGTCCAACGTGTCCGAGCTGGAGATTACCGAGGCCGAAGGCAAGGTGCGCATCGTCAAGGGCGGCAGCGGTGGCGGCGGCATGGTTCAGCCAGTGTACATGCAGCAGGCCGCGCCCCAGGCCATGGTTGCCGCCCCGGCGGCGTCGCCAGCAGCGGCGGCGGCGCCGACTGAAGAGGCACCGGTCAAGGGCTTTGTGGTCAAGTCGCCCATGGTGGGGACTTTTTACCGCGCGTCCAGTCCGGGCGCCGCGCCTTTTGTGGAGATTGGCTCGCAGGTCAAGCAGGGCGATACGCTGTGCATTGTGGAGGCGATGAAAATTCTCAACGAGATCGATACCGAGCAGGCGGGCGCCATCACCCAGATCCTGGTTGAAAACGGCCAGCCGGTCGAGTACGGGCAGCCGCTGTTTGTCATCGAGTGAAATCGATGGATGCGCGCGCCGCTTCTTTCGCATGCATGCCCGCGCGGCAGCGGGCCGAGCCATTTTCCATGAGCGCCGAGGACGCGAGTCAACATGTTTAAGAAAATCCTGATTGCCAACCGCGGCGAGATTGCCTTGCGCGTGCAGCGCGCCTGCCGCGAGCTGGGCATCAAAGCGGTGATGGTGTATTCCGAGGCCGACCGCGAGGCCAAATACGTCAAGCTGGCCGACGAGGCCGTCTGCATTGGCCCCGCGTCGTCGGCCCAGAGCTATCTGAGCATGCCCGCCATCATTTCAGCCGCCGAGGTGACCGATGCCGAGGCCATCCACCCCGGCTACGGCTTCTTGAGCGAGAACGCCGACTTTGCCGAGCGCGTGGAGAAAAGCGGTTTTGCCTTCATCGGGCCGACGCCGGAGTCCATCCGCCTCATGGGCGACAAGGTTTCGGCCAAGCAGACCATGATCAAGGCGGGTGTGCCCTGCGTGCCCGGCTCCGAGGGCGAGCTGCCTGATGACGCCGCGCAGCTCAAGCGCATGGCCAGAAGCATTGGCTACCCGGTCATCATCAAGGCCGCCGGCGGCGGCGGCGGGCGCGGCATGCGCGTGGTGCGCACCGAGGCGGCGCTGCTGGCCGCCGTGCAGATGACCAAGGCCGAGGCCGAGGCCGCCTTTGGCAATCCGGCCGTGTACATGGAAAAATTCCTGCAAAAGCCGCGCCACATAGAAATCCAGATCATGGCCGACCGGCACCGCAACGTGGTGTATCTGGGCGAGCGCGATTGCTCCATGCAGCGGCGCCACCAGAAGGTGATCGAGGAAGCGCCCGCCCCGGGCATCGCGCGCCGCCTGATCGAGCGCATTGGCGAGCGTTGCGTGGCCGCATGCAAGCGCATCGGCTACCGGGGCGCAGGCACTTTCGAGTTCTTGTACGAGGACGGCGAGTTCTATTTCATCGAGATGAACACCCGCGTGCAGGTGGAGCATCCGGTCACTGAATGGGTCACGGGCGTGGATGTGGTGCGCACGCAGATTCTGGTGGCCGCCGGCGAGAGGCTGCCCTTTACCCAGCGCCAGATCCAGATGCGCGGTCACGCCATCGAGTGCCGCATCAATGCCGAAGACCCTTTCAAATTCACGCCGTCGCCGGGCCGCATCACCATGTGGCACACGCCGGGCGGGCCGGGCGTGCGGGTCGACTCGCACGTCTACACCAATTACTACGTGCCATCCAATTACGACTCCATGATCGGCAAGCTCATCGTTTATGGCGACACGCGCGAGCAAGCCATTGCGCGCATGCAAACCGCGCTGACCGAAACCGTGGTGGAAGGCATCAACAGCAACGTGGCCCTGCACCGCGAGTTGATGGTGGACGCCAAATTCCGCGAAGGCGGTACCAACATCCACTACCTTGAAGGCTGGCTCAGTGAGCGCGGGCGCTGACCGCGCGCGCTCGTTTACAAGGTGCGGTGCGCAATTGGATACCATCTGGGCATGTTCGAGTTGCGGCTAAGCTGCCCTGAAAACCGGGTAGACACCATCACCGAGGCGCTCCAGGCGCTGGACGCGCTGAGCGTGTCCACGCAAGACGCCGCCGCGGGCACCGTGGTCGAGCAGCCCCTGTTTGCCGAGCCTGGTCTGCCGCCGCCCGCCTACGCCTGGGCGCGCTCAGAGTTGTGCGCCCTGTTTGCCGGGCAGCGCGCCGCGCAAGAAGCGGCTGTGCTGCTGGCCGCGCAAGACTTTTTTGCGGACTGCGCCATTGCGGGCATCACGCCCGTGCCCGAGGCCGACTGGGTGCGCCTGACGCAAGCGCAATTTGCGCCGGTGCAAATCACGCCAGCGTTCTGGATCGTGCCCACCTGGCACACGCCGCCCGCCGGGGCGCAAACCGTCATCCGGCTCGACCCCGGCCTGGCCTTTGGCACCGGCGCGCACCCCACCACCCACATGTGTCTGCGCTGGATGGCCGCGCGCGCCAGCGTGCAAGGCAAGCGCGTGCTCGACTACGGCTGCGGATCGGGCATTCTGGCCATTGGCGCCGCGCTGCATGGCGCCGCTGAAGTGGTGGCCGTGGACATCGACCCGGTAGCCGTGCAAGCCACGCGCGCCAACGCCGCCGCCAACGGCGTGGCGCTGACAGCCGGTTTGCCCGGCCTGGAAACCGGTTGCTTTGACGTGGTGCTGGCCAACATCCTGGCCGCGCCGCTGGCCGTACTGGCGCCGCTGCTCTCTGGCCGCGTGGCCCCGGGCGGCCATCTGGCGCTGGCTGGCCTGCTGGCGCGGCAAGCCGCTGGGTTGCAGGCGCTCTACGCCCAAAACGGCATGGCGCTGCAAGTGGCTGACGAAATGGACGGCTGGAGCCTGCTGGCCGGAACCCGCGCAACAACGCTGCCCACGGCTGCCGCTGCCGCCGCCGCGCCAGCAACCACACCGGCGGCGCAACCATGAGCCTGATTACCCGCTGCCCCACTTGCGGCACCTGCTTCAAACTCGTGCCCGACCAGCTTCGCATCTCTGGCGGGTGGGTGCGCTGCGGCAAATGCGCCAAAGTATTCGACGCCAAGGCCAACATCGTGGGCCAACAACCGGGCGCGCCCACGCCAGCGGCGAGCGCGTCCGCTCCAGCGCCCTTGCCGCAGCAATCCACACCTGCCGCGCTCGCGCAAAAACCCGCGCCAGCACCGCAAGCGCGCACTCCAAGGCCAACGCCACAGCCGCCCGCGCGCACGGGCACAACGGCTTCCGCTCCATTGCAAAACGCCACGGGCGGGGCGCAACCCAAACGCGCCCTGACACCCGAAGAGATCGCGCGCTGGCGCGCCGCCCGCGCCAATGCCGAACGCGCCGAACGCGCCGCCAAACTGCGCGCAGCCAACGCGCAGGCGGCTGCGCCAACACCTTCGCCTTCACCCGCGCCTGTGCCCACGCCAGCGTCAGTACCAGCGCCAAAGCCCGCGTCAACACCAGCGCCAGCGCGCCCCGTGCCCGCATCCAGCCCCGCGTCGGCCAAACCGCCCGCCGCGCCCACGCAAACACCGCCCGAAACGCCGCGCCCTGCCAGACCCACGCCCGCTGCCGCTGACCAGCCTTTCAAGCTGGCGCCGCCCGAACAACTGGGCGATCTGTCCTGGCCCGAACTGGACTGGTCGGACGACGAGCCGGAGCCGTCACAACCGCCGCCTTCTTCTCAACCCAACCCGCTACCGCCCGAAGAAGCCCGGCAGCCGCCCGCCGCTGCGCCAGCGCAAGCATCCAAGCCTGCGCCAGCACCCACGCCAGCGCGTGCGTCACCGCCAACATCAGCGCCCGTACCCAGTTCCGCCTCGGCCAAACCGCCCGAAGCGCCGCACCCGCCAGTGCAGCCACAAGCGCACGCAGCGCCAACCGAAAGCCATCCGCCCAAGGCTCAAGCGCCGCAGCCGCAAACTGTGGCGGCCAAGCCGCCTGAAGCGCCACGCTCGCCAGCGCAGCCACAAGCACACGCAGCGCCAACCGAAGCGCATTCGCCCAAAGCTCAAGCGCCGCAGCAACAAGCTCCGGTGGCGGCCAAGTCGCCCGAAACGCCGCGCCCGCCAGCGCAGCCGCACGCAGCGCCAACCGAAACGCATTCGCCCAAGGCTCAAGCGCCGCAGCCGCAAGCGCAACCTCAAACACAGCCGCGCGCCCGGCTGGCTGAATCTGCCGCGCCAGAAAGCGCAAAACCAGCCGCCCCGGCATCCACGGCGACACCTCCCGCGCCCGCCGCACAACCTGCTGCGCCATTGCCGCCCGCTGCATCGCCCGCCGCGCCCACGGCGCGTGCCCATGCCAGCGCCAACACGCCCGCCGACGCACCAGTGCCAGCCCACGCCGCCACCGCCGATGTTGACGCCGACGACGCCAGTCTGGAGCGCGCGCCAGCCGCCGAAGCGCGCGACTTCAAGGCCACGCCGCCACGCCCGCGCGATGCCGAAAAAGAGCCAGAAAAAGAACCCGTCGCCGCGCAAGATGACAACGAGGGCAATGGCAACAACAACATGCACGACATTGTTGTCAGCAGCTTTGGCATGTGGGAAGAAACGCCGCCCCACTCCGGCTCTTTTGGCCCCGCCTCTGATGCGCAAGAAGATGACGACGATGATGAGGATGACGACGCCTTCCGGCCCAGCGAGCCAGACCTGTCCTTTGTGCGGCACGCCCGGCGCCGCGCGTTCTGGCGCAGAAAACCCGTGCGCATCGCCCTTGGCGCGCTGGCGCTGCTGCTGACCGTCACGCTGGTGCTGCAATTGCTGCTCAGCCAGCGCGACTGGCTGGCCGCCGCCTTCCCGGCCACCAAAGGCGTGCTCAGCGCGCTGTGCGCGCCGCTGGGCTGCCAGATCGCGCCCTACCGGCATCTGGACAGCGTGGTCATTGAAGGCACCAGTTTCAACCGCGTCTCGCCCACCGTTTATCAAGTCAACGTCACCATGCGCAACCGCGCCGATCTGCCAGTGGCCACGCCATCGCTGGAATTGACACTGACCGATTTGCAAAACCAGACACTGCTGCGGCGCGTGATTGCACCGCAAGAAATGGGCGCTGGCCCGGTGCTGGAAGCGCGCGGCGATTTTTCCGGCACGGCGCGTTTGAGCCTCTCCGGCCTGCCGGACGAAACAGACATCGTGGGCTACCGCGCGCTGGCCTTCTATCCGTAGCGCGCACTGCCCCACGGGCCGCCGCCGCCCGCGCGCGCGGCAAACCATTCATCAACCCACCCAACACCACCCACCATGGCAACCCTGATTTGCGGATCGCTGGCTTTCGACACCATCATGGACTTTGAAGGGCGCTTTGCCCAGCAAATCCTGCCCGAGCAACTGCACATACTCAACGTCTCGTTTCTGGTGCCCACCCTGCGGCGCGACTTTGGCGGCTGTGCGGGCAACATTGCCTACGCCATGAAACAACTGGGCGGCACGCCCCTGCCCATGGCCGCCGTTGGGAGCGACGCCGCCAGCTACTTGCAGCGCCTGCGCACACTGGGCATCTCCACCGAATTCGTGCATGAAATGAGCGACGCCTACACCGCGCAGGCCATGATCATGACCGACCGCGACAACAACCAGATTACCGCCTTCCATCCGGGCGCAATGTCCAGCGCGCACCGCATCCGCGTTGAGCCGCGCGCCGACATCCGGTTGGCCATCATCTCGCCCGACGGGCGCGAGGCCATGCAGCAGCACGCCGCGCAACTGCGCGAGGCGGGCATCCCCTTTGTATTCGATCCGGGCCAGGGCCTGCCCATGTTCGACGGCGCCGAACTGCGCCAGTTTGTGCAAATGGCCGACTGGGTCACCGTCAACGACTACGAAGGCCGCATGCTGTGCGAGCGCACCGGCTGGACACTGGAGCAACTGGCGCGGCAACTCAAGGGCCTGGTCGTCACTCTGGGCGAGCAGGGCTGCCACATCTGGGAAGGCGGCCAGCAAAGCCAAGTGCCCGGCGTGCGCGCCCCGCAGGTGGTCGACCCCACGGGCTGCGGCGACGCCTGGCGCGGCGCCCTGCTCTACGGGCTGGAACAGGGCTGGCCGCTGGCGCGCTGCGCCCAACTGGGTAACCGCCTGGGCGCGCTCAAAGTGGCCGCGCGCGGCCCGCAAAACTACCAGTGGCAGGCGTCGGCTGCCGCTTGATTCTTCAGGGAGCGCAGCGCGCCTTCCTGGAGTTTGTGCTGCATATCGTAAACGTGGGAAGACCTCAAGGCATGCAGCGCGCCTTTCTGGTTGCGCGCTACCGCTGCTTTTGCGTTTACAAGGTATTTTTGCGCGACGGATCGCAAAAGGCCAATATAACCAGCCGGGCGGCATGCCCGGACGGCCCGCGGCGCAAGGCGCGCAAACCGCGCTTGTCCCATCAAACGCTTCTTCCCCGCTTCCCCATTCATGGGGGAGAAGCGGTGTCAGGGAGTGCTCACATCCATGGCATGCTCGCTGCAGCCACAAAAATCCACTTTGCGGGAAGTGGATTTTGGAAAGCGGCGCAACCTTTTCCTCGTCACTGCGAGGGCCGCAGGGCATGTGGCAATCCACTACTACTCCCACGCGCGCGCGCAAGTGCACCTATTCATTCCCTCGCCCCCTTTGGGGGAGAGGGTCAGGGTGAGGGGGAATTTTCCAGTGCGTCACAAACGAAAAGGGGGCCAAATGAAAACCGCATGGATTGCCGTGTCGCGCTCCGCGCAATGACAGGGATAGGTACGCACAAGGACGGGGATAGGCACGCCACATCCATATTCTTCTTCCCCCCAATTATGCCGAAGTGGTGATGGAAGGGAGTGCTCACATCTGCAGAATGCCCAAAGCAGCCATAAAAAAGCCACTTCGCGGGAAGTGGCTTTTGAAAAGTGGCGCAATCTTTTCCTCGTCATTGCGAGGGCCATACGCCGTTTTCGCAGGGACGCCGTTTTTTCTGGGTACGGCGTGGCTCACCGACCCGCAGGGGTTGTACGCGCAAGCGCCATCTTCTGTAGGGGCGCCCCTGCGTGCTCGCACGGGGAAGCACGAGAGGAACCAGCGGGCGGGATGCCCACGCTCCCAGAATATCTGCCCGCTGTGTAGATCCCTATGCCCCTTTGGGAAGGGATGGGCAGAGGTCGGGGGGAGGAGAAGGTGGCGCGAAGCGCCGGGTGAGGGGTGCTCCCGCGCAAAACACAACGCATCTCCTTGCCATCAAGGGCCACCAGGCCTGATGGGCTTTATTCGCACGCCCACAAAAAAACCGTCATTGCGAGCGCCGCAGGCCCGTGGCAATCGTTTCCATCTATCCATCCTCGCCGCCTTTGGGAAGAATGCCCCTCCCCCGCAGGGGGAGGGAATCCAAGAATTGCCATCACCCTCTCTATTATTTCCCTCGTAACCTTAGGAAAACGGAGGTGCACTTGCATTTTTCGCCCTCTCCCCCCATCCTCACCCCCCGCCCCTCTCCACAAGTGGGGAGGGATGGGGAGAGGGTGAGGGGGATTTTTCAGTACGTCGCAAACGAAAAGGGTATCGATCAAATGAAAGCCGCATAGATTGCCACGGGGCTAAAGCCTCTCGCAATGACGGCGAGAATGTGACGCTGGCTTATAGCGGCTTATGGGGAAGGCCCCTCCCCCGCAGGGGGAGGGAATCTAAAAATTATCCTCGTCCTCTCCATTATTTTCCCCTCTCCCCCATTCATGGGGGAGAGGGCAGGGTGAGGGGGTATTCCAACCCCCGCAAACATCAATTCCTGAAACGGCGGCGCAACGCGGGCCAAGACAACAGCGCCAGCAGTACTGCCAACGCGCCCAGCGTGCCTTGTCCAAGCGCAGGAACGGCGCTGACCAGCGTTTTCGCGCTCCGGATACGCACCTCGTGATAATTGTCATGGTAGCCCGTGCTGGCGCTAAAGCCCATTTTGAAGGTATCGGGCACGGAGCCATTGCCAGCCAGTGAGAGGGCAGTGATTACCGGCTTGAAGTTTGTGCCCGTACCGGTGGGATCGATTTCCACTGTCACCGTTGGCGCTAACGTAGCTGAATCTGGCGAAATGGTAATGCGCACGGTTCGCGCATCTGATCGATCGGGTTGGATTGTTGAAATTTTCCCTAACCCCAAACTGGACAGAGAAACCGATTTCAACAGGGGAAAACCGCTATTAAGGTTGCCTGCGCCCCGTACAGCCACACTTTGCGGGTTTGCCTTACAAATGGAGAGATCAGGACAAGCACCAGCGTCTGGGGTGGAAAAATTTCCAAATTCATCCAGCGCAATGCCCACATAGCCCTTGGTCACGCCTGGGTCTGGAACACCGCTGGACATTAATGAATACCCCAGAGCACCGCCGGAGGCACCTGTGGTTGGGGTTGTGGTACTGCCATCGATCAGGTAAAATACCATTCCATCGGCGTCTTTGCCGTTGTGATTGCCATGAAATGCGTAATCAAAGGTGATTTGCAGGCCATCCGCCGCCGAAAAGGCTGTGTTGTAAACAGCCATTCCACGCTGTGTCGGTGCATTTTCAGTCAGTCGCAGCCAGCCTTGGCCTTCGGCATCGTCGCCTGGGTTGGGGCCAGCGGTCAACTGGAGCGGTCGATCCACCCAGACTGCACTGAGTTTAGAGCCACCCTCGAGCGTCCATCCGGGTGGCACTGTAGAGTAGCGAAAAGAATCCGCGTCTGTTTCTGTGATGGAAATGGCGGCGTGTGCGGGGGCTGTTCCCCAAACCATGCAAGCCATGGCCGCTGTTATCAGCGCGCGGGCCAGTTTGTGGAAAGATTTTATATATTGGCTACCAGCGGATTTTTTGGAATTATTATTACAAATT
>JAISNB010000190.1 GCA_031276435.1 Burkholderiaceae bacterium
CCGAAATGCAGATCAATAGCTTAATAAATAATAGTTATAAAAGTGTTACCCCCCCCCCGAAAATCGAATATAAGCGCCCGTAAATTCATATTCTGTTCGTTTTTTCTTGCGGCAGCAGCGTCCACGCCGGTCTGGGCGCAACCCGCTGTTAGTTGCAACACGAATCCGGTTATTTTCAATACCGGGGTCAATGCATCCGGTACGGGCGTTTTGCCGACGGGCACACCAGATGCAAACTGGAAATACATGGGCCAAAGCGGCGCTCTATCTCCTGATATAGATACAAAGCCGTCTTTGCTGCTTTCAGGCTGGGTTGATGCTCCGGTTACTACATCAACCAATAGTCATTGGACGGGCTCTACAGTTTCGCGTGCTGTTGGATTTGGATCAGTATCGGCAGGAATTTACTGGTATCGCTATGCGTTTTATCTGGATCCCGCAGATGTTCCGGCATTCAATTTGTCCATGAAGCTGGGTGTGGATGATGACCTTTACCATGTGTTCGTCAATGACACGGACAATCTGGTTCTTCCACCGGGAACAAATCATTTGAATTCCTGGAACCTGCCCTTGCAGGAAATCGTGCTGAGCGAAGGCTGGCAGCCTGGCCTGAACGAGATTGTGATTGCAACTTATAGTGGTGGCGGTGGGGCCGTGGCATGGGTTCAACCCAGTGGCGCACCGCTTTGCGCCGAAAAGCTCTCCCTCACCAAAACCACCACGCAAAGCACTGCGGTTGCGGCGGGCCAGACGAACATCCCTTTCGAGATTGTCGTCGCCAACAAGGGCGCGGCCTTTCCCGCTGGTGCTGTGCTGAACGATGCGCTGCCCGCCGGTCTGGCTTCTGGCGCGTGGACTTGCAGCAGCAGCGATCCACTTGCCGCGCCCTGTCCCGCCGCATCTGGCGTTTTGCCCATTAGCAATCTCACACTGCCCGCTTTGCCTGCGGGCAGTTCATTGCGTTTCAATATTTTGGCCAATGCGCAATCGGCGGCCAGTGCCCTGCCGGACATTGAAAATGCCGCCACGCTGACGCTGCCAGCACCGTTTGCGGCGGCGGATGTGTGCCTGAACGCCCATAACGCCAGCGCCTGCACAGCGGCGGCGTCGGTTACCACGGGCGCTTATCTGGAGATTGACAAGGTGCTGACGGGTTCTGGCCCGTTTGCGCCGGGCGATAGCGTTACCTACGACATCACGCTGTCCAACGCGGGTTTTATGGCCTTGACAGGCGTGACGCTGGACGATGCCTTGCCCACAGGCTTGAGCGGCGGCGCATGGACTTGCACGGTACCGGTGGGCAGCACCGCTGCTTGTCCGGCCTCTGCCAGCGGCAACATGCCCTTAGCGGCAACGGGCATCAACCTGCCCGTGGGCGGCAGTCTGGTTTACACCGTCACGGCCACGGTGGGCGCGGTAACGGCCCCGAGCACGCTGAGCAATTTGCTGGCCACAGCCAGCCCGGGCAATGGCGCGTGCTGGAATGGCTTTGCGGTAACACCGGCCTGCACGGCCAGCATCAGTATTTCGCTGATTCCGCTGGCGATCAGCGCCGTACCGGCGCTGGACCGTTTGGGTTACGCGCTGATGGCGCTGGCTGTGCTGGCGCTGGCCGCAGGAGCGGCAAGGCGCAGAAGGGCACAGGTTTGACGCCCGCCCGCCCCTGCGGTTGACCGCAAGCTGTGTTGTTTTTTCGTCATTGCGAGCGCCCGCAGGGCGCGTGGCAATCCAGACAGAGGGTCTTGCATGGGGCTGTATGGATTGCCGCGTCGCGCTCCGCGCTCCTCGCAATGACGATAAAAAAGAGATGCGCTTGCCATGATGGCGCGGTTCAAAAGCCACTTCTTCCGGGGTGGCTTTTTTGTGGGCTTTTGATGGCTGTTGTTTTGCTGCGCGTAAAAATTTCCCCTCTCCCGGCGCTACGCGCCGACCTCTCCCCCAAGGGGCGAGGTCAAAGAAATGAGGCCGCTGCGTTTTCCCCAAGGGGTGAGGTCAAGAAATTGAGGGCGCTGCGTTTTCCCCAAGGAGTGAGGTCAGGAAACGCCCGCATGGTGAGGTGGTGGGCGACGGGCGGCCATGTGCCGCGCTTGCGCTTCATGGATTGCCGCGTCGCTGCGCGCCTCGCAATGACGCGCGCAAAGGAGCGCGCGCCATGCAATGCAAAAGCCACTTTGCGAGGTGGCTTTTTTGTGGGCTGGTTGTTGTTTTGCCGCGCGTGGGAACGCCCCCTTTCCCGCGCAACACCGGATCAAAGCGTGCGGCGCGGAACAGAGCGCGGGCGGCCATGCTCGTCAATGGCAACATAAGTCATGGTGGCCTCGGTGACTTTGACGTACTTGCCCTGCGCGCTCAGGCGCTCGGAAAAAACGCTCACATGCACCTGCATCGATGTATTGCCAATGCGCACCATCCTGGCCAGGAAAGTCAGAATGTCGCCCACGCGAACCGGCTGTTTGAAAATGAACTCGTTGACCGCCACCGTCACCAGTCGGCCTTGCGCATGGCGCGCTGGCAGCACCGCGCCAGCCAGATCCATCTGGGCCATGACCCAGCCGCCAAAAATGTCGCCATTGGGATTGGCGTCGGCAGGCATGGGAATGACTTTCAGAACCAGTTCGCGATCGGCAGGCAGGTCTTCATACGGCGCGTCCACCGCCTGGGTGTTGAGTGCAGGCAGGCGGCTGGAAGTGGGGCTGGAGAGATGGGACATGGGCGGCGCGCAAAAGTGGTGGTGGGGGCGGCTGAACCGTTGCACGGCATTGTCGCCCATGCGCGTGGCCAATGCACCGCTTTGCGCTTGCCATCCGGCCACGGCGCGGATCGCGCACCAGAAACGTGCAAAACACGTGGCCCAAGACTTGCGCATTGATCGGTTGCAACCTCTATGGGGAAAACCCCGGGTGCGCCAGGCATTCGTAAAATGCGGCACCGGGGAGGCTCTGCTCTTTGTTCTTGAAAGGATCACCACTATGAAAAAGCAATTGATGACCATGGGCCTGGCGGTTTTGGCCTGCACGGCGGCCAGCGCCCAGACGCCGCCCGACACGCTGGCCCGCATTCAGGCCAGCGGCACGGTCAACCTGGGTGTGCGCGACTCCTCGGGCCTGGCCTTCACGCTGGGCGGCGGCAAATACGTTGGCTTTCACACCGAGATGGCCGAGCGCATCATCGATGACCTGGGCAAACAGGCGGGCAAGCCGCTCAAAATCAAATACGTGCCCATCACGTCGCAAAACCGCATCCCGCTGATCCAGAACGGCACCATCGATTTCGAGTGCGGCTCCACCACCAACAACCGCGCGCGCCAGAAAGACGTGGACTTTGCCTACACCACGTATGTGGAAGAAGTGCGCATTGCCACCAAAGTCAATTCGGGCATCGCCTCGGTCAAGGACTTGAATGGCAAGACCGTGGCGACCACCACTGGCACCACATCCGTGCAAACCCTGCGCAGGCACGAGCGCGCGGGCGGCATCGACTTCAACAACGTGATGGGCAAAGACCATGCCGACAGCTTCCTGCTGCTCGAATCCGGCCGTGCCGATGCGTTTGTGATGGACGGCTCCATCCTGGCCAAGAACATCGCCACCTCCAAAAACCCCGGCAACTACAAAATCGTGGGCGAAGTGCTGTCGGTCGAACCGATTGCCTGCATGCTGCCCAAGGGCGACGCCAAACTGAAAAAAGCCGTCGACGAGAGCATCGTGCGCCAAATCAAGGACGGCTCATTGGGCAAGCTGTACGACAAATGGTTCATACAGCCCATCCCGCCCAACAACATGGCTTTGAACATGCCCGCCTCAGAGAGCACCAAAGCCGCCTGGGCCAACCCCAACGACAAGCCCATGGAAGACTACGCCCAGTAACACAATACGGGCGCAAGAAAGGGCTGTGAAAGCCGCCCCCCCGTGGCCACTGACTGTTGCGGGCGGGCCGTTTTCAATCGGTTGACCGCTTTTCGGCGGGGACAAAAGCATGGCGATGGATTGGCAGGTTTTTTGCCGGGATACGCTGACCACCGAAGTGGTCAGTGGCTGTTTTGGAACGGGGCGCGACCCGACTTACCTGAACTGGGTTTTCCAGGCCTGGGGCTGGACCGTGGCGGTGGCGCTCAGCGGCTTGGCGCTGGCGCTGGTGGCAGGCTCCATCGTGGGCGTGATCCGTACCCTGCCGGGCAGCCCGTGGCTGGCGCGCCTGGGCAATGCGTGGGTGGAACTGTTTCGCAACATCCCGCTGCTGGTCCAGATTTTCCTGTGGTACCACGTGGTGCCCACGCTGGTGGAGCCGATGCGCGCGTTCCCCTCGTTCTTGCTGGTAGTCATCGCGCTGGGCTTTTTCACGTCGGCCCGCATTGCCGAGCAAGTGCGCGCTGGCATCCAGGCGCTGCCGCGCGGCCAGCGCGACGCGGGCATGGCGCTGGGGTTTACCACCTTCCAGTGCTACCGCCACGTCATCCTGCCCATGGCCTACCGCATCATCATTCCGCCGCTGACCAGTGAGTCCATGAACGTGTTCAAGAACTCGTCGGTGGCATTTGCGGTATCCATCCCCGAACTGACCCAGTTTGCCTTGCAGGCGGGCGAGGAAACCACGCGGATCATAGAGATTTTCCTGGTCGTCACCGTGCTCTACATCATCTCGGCGCTGGTCATCAACCGCATCATGGCCTTCATCGAAAAGCGCGCGCGGATTCCCGGCTTTGTGGCCACCGCCAGCGCGGGGGGCCAGCAGGCATGCTGAACCTCGACTTCTCGCTGCTGAACTGGCAACTGGTCAACAACTTCATCCTCAAGGGGCTGTGGTTCAGCATCAACCTGACCGTCGTCGCCACACTGGGCGGCATTTTCCTGGGCACACTGCTGGCGCTCATGCGCCTGTCGGGCAAGGGGTTTCTGGCCTTTCCGGCCGCCCTCTACGTCAACGGCATGCGCTCCATCCCCAAGGTGATGATGATCCTGTGGGTTTTCCTGCTGGTGCCGTTACTGATCGGGCGGCCCATCGGCGCCGAATACTCGGCCTACGCCACCTTCATCGTATTCGAGGCGGCGTACTTCTCTGAAATCATGCGCGCGGGCATCCAATCCATCCCGCGCGGGCAAATGCACGCGGGCCAGGCGCTGGGCATGACCTACCGGCAGAACATGCGGCTGGTCATCCTGCCGCAGGCGTTTCGCAACATGCTGCCCGTGCTGCTGACAGAAACCATCATCCTGTTCCAGGACACCTCGCTGGTATACGCCATCGGCGCGTATGACCTGCTCAAGGGCTTTGAAACTGCGGGCAAGAACTATGGCCGCCCCATCGAGATGTATCTGGCCGCAACGCTGCTCTACTTTGTCATCTGCTACAGCTTGTCCCGCCTGGTCAAGCGGCTGCACCAGAAAATCGCCATCATTCGCTGATTCCCCCAGGAGCGCGCATCCATGTCTGAACACGTCATCGAAATCAAGAACGTATCCAAATGGTATGGCCAGGTGCAAGTGCTGCACGACTGCTCGGTCAACATCAACAAAGGCGACGTGGTGGTGGTCTGCGGGCCTTCAGGCTCGGGCAAATCCACGCTCATCAAAACCGTCAACGCGCTGGAGCCGTATCAGCAAGGCGAAATCCTGGTTAACGGCATTTCGCTGTCCGACCCCAGAACCAACCTGCCCAAACTGCGCAGCAAAGTGGGCATGGTGTTCCAGCACTTCGAGCTGTTTCCGCACCTGTCGGTCACCGAAAACCTGACCATCGCGCAAATCAAGGTACTGGGCCGCACGCCGCTTGAGGCCCGCGAGCGCGGCCTGCGCATGCTCGACCGCGTGGGCCTGATGGCGCACAAGGACAAATTCCCGGGCCAGCTCTCGGGCGGCCAGCAGCAGCGCGTGGCCATTGCGCGCGCGCTCAGCATGGACCCGGTGGTCATGCTGTTTGACGAACCCACCAGCGCGCTTGACCCCGAAATGGTCGGCGAAGTGCTGGACGTCATGGTCAACCTGGCCAAGGAAGGCATGACCATGATGGTGGTCACGCACGAAATGGGCTTCGCGCGCAAAGTCGCCAACCGCGTCATCTTCATCGACGTAGGCGGCCACATCCTGGAAGACTGCAGCAAGGACTCTTTCTTTGGCGAGCCTCAAGCGCGCCAGCCCCGCACCAAGGACTTCCTGGACAAAATCCTGCAACACTGAAAAGCCTTGCCCGATGTCGGCTGCCAGCGCGTGGATCGCTGAACCGCTGCTGCTCACCGTCGAGCAAGCGCCAGTGTCCAGTTTTTAAACACCATGACCCAAGAATTCATTCAACAGAACCCAAGCTGCTTATTTTTTATCTTCTACAGGGAACATCCAGCATGCGACTCATTCTTGCCATTTTCCTGCCCTGGCTCCAGTTTTTCACAATTGGCAGACCCTTTGCGGGCATCATCTGTCTCTTCTTGCAGCTAACCATCATTGGCTGGCTGCCCGCCGCGCTCTGGTCTGTTTATGCCTTGAGCCAATACAAGACAGACCAGAAAATCAAACAAGCGACAGCCACGCAAAACGGGAAATAAAGGAGACGCCGCAACCCGCCCCGCCATGCGCGCGTTTGCGGCCACGCACCAATGGGACAATGGCGGCATGACCAGCCCAGACACCCTGACGCTCACGCGCCCTGATGACTGGCACCTGCATGTGCGCGATGGCGCGCAATTGCCGACGGTGCTGGCGCACAGCGCCGCCCAGTTTGGGCGCGCCATCATCATGCCCAATTTGCGCCCGCCCGTGACCACGGTGGCGCAGGCGCTGGTCTACAAGGCGCGCATCCAGCAGGCGCTTGCGCAGGGTAGCGACGGCGGCGCGGCTTTCGAGCCGCTGATGACGCTGTACTTGACCGACAACACGCCCGCCGATGAGGTGGCGCGCGCCCAAGCAGCGGGGGTGGCCGCTTTCAAGCTCTACCCGGCGGGCGCCACCACCAACAGCGACGCTGGCGTGACCGATATTCGCAAGACCCATGCCGCGCTGGATGCCATGCAGCGCGCGGGGCTGCCGCTGCTGGTGCACGGCGAGGTGACCGATGCGCAGATCGACTTGTTCGACCGCGAGGCCGTTTTTATCGACCGCGTGCTGATCCCGCTGCGGCGCGATTTTCCGACGCTCAAAATCGTCCTGGAGCACATCACTACGCAAGAGGCGGTGCAATACGTGCTGGCCGCCGACGCGCGCGTGGGTGCCACGTTGACGGCGCATCACCTGCTGTTCAATCGCAATGCCATTTTCATGGGTGGCATTCGCCCGCATTACTACTGCCTGCCCGTGCTCAAGCGCGAGACGCACCGGCGCGCGCTGCTGCAAGCGGCGACCAGCGGAAATTCAAAGTTTTTTCTGGGCACCGACAGCGCGCCGCATCCCGCGCGGCTCAAGGAGCACGCCACGGGCTGCGCTGGCTGCTACACCGCGCATGCCGCGCTGGAGTTGTATGCCACGGCGTTCGAGGCCGCTGGCGCACTCGACAAGCTGCAAGCCTTCGCCAGTTTCAACGGCGCCGATTTTTACGGCCTGCCGCGCAATACGGGCACCATTACTTTGCGCAGGCAGGCGTGGACTGTGCCCGAGGCCTATCCGTTTGGCGAAGCGCGTCTGGTTCCCTTGCTGGCGGGCGAGTCCATCTGCTGGAAGGTGCAAGCCTGAGCCGCGCGGCCATCAGCGGCGCTTGGCGCGACCGTGTTTTGTGCGGCACGCGCATCCGGCATCAATGCCGCGCCTTTCGCTACCATGCCAGCCATGGCCAAAGACAAGACGATTTACACCTGTAGCGCGTGCGGCGCTTGCACCCCGCGCTGGCTGGGGCGTTGCCCGGGTTGCGGGGCCTGGAACACGCTGATTGAAACCGTGGCGGAAGTTGCGCCAGCCGCGGCATCCGGGCGCAACCGCCTGGGCGCAGCGCACGCGCCTCTGGCGCCAGCGGCGGCTGTGCAGTCGCTGGCCGAGATCGAGGCGCAGGACATGGCGCGCACGCCCACCGGCCAGCCAGAGCTGGACCGGGTGCTGGGCGGCGGCATTGTCGAAGGCGGCGTGGTGCTCATCGGGGGCGATCCCGGCATCGGCAAATCCACCCTGTTGCTCCAGGCGCTTGACACGCTGCCGTTGCAGGCGCTGGCGGGGCGGCGCGCCTTGTACGTCACGGGCGAGGAAAGCGGCGCCCAGGTGGCCTTGCGCGCGCGGCGTTTGGGCATTGTGGGCGCGCAAGTGGCGGTGCTGGCGGAAATCCAGCTTGAAAAAATACTGTCGACCCTGGCCGAGCAGCAGCCCGCCGTGGCGGTGATCGACTCCATCCAGACCCTGTATTCCGACCAGCTCACCAGCGCGCCCGGCAGCGTGGCCCAGGTGCGCGAATGCGCCGCGCACCTGACGCGCTTTGCCAAGGCCAGCGGCACGGCGGTGATTCTGGTGGGGCACGTGACCAAGGAAGGCGCGCTGGCTGGCCCGCGCGTGCTGGAGCACATGGTGGACACGGTGCTGTATTTCGAGGGCGACGCGCACAGCAGCTTTCGCCTGATTCGCGCCATCAAGAACCGCTTTGGCGCGGTCAACGAGATTGGCGTGTTCGCCATGACCGAAAGGGGCCTGAAGGGCGTGAGCAACCCCAGCGCCATTTTCCTGAGCCAGCATGCCGAGCCGGTGCCCGGCAGTTGCGTGCTCGTCACGCTGGAAGGCACGCGGCCCATGCTGGTGGAAATCCAGGCATTGGTCGATGGCGGCGGGCCTAGCCCGCGGCGCCTGTCGGTGGGGCTGGAGCGCGACCGCCTGGCCATGCTGCTGGCCGTGCTGCACCGGCACGCGGGCGTGGCCTGCGCCGATCAGGACGTGTTCGTCAATGCCGTGGGCGGCGTGCGCATCAGCGAACCGGCAGCCGATCTGGCCGTCATGCTGTCCATCACCAGCAGCCTGCGCGGCAAGGCCTTGCCCAAGGGCTTCATCGCTTTTGGCGAGGTGGGACTGGCGGGCGAAGTGCGCCCCGCGCCGCGCGGGCAGGAGCGGCTGCGCGAGGCGGTCAAACTCGGGTTTTCGGCGGCGGTGGTGCCCCGGGCCAATGCGCCCCGGAAAAAAGACAAGGCTTTCGAGGGCCTGGCCATTCACCCCGTCGAGCGCATCGAAGAAGCCATGGCGCTGGCGCGCGCGCTGAATTGAGGCGCGTGCGGGCAGCGAGAGAGAGAAACCGCAATGGCGTGGCGAACATTGGCATTCTGGCTGGCCGCCCTGACGCTGGGCGCGCTGGCCTGGCGCCGCAGCCAGTGGCCCGGGGTGCTGGCGCTTGCCAGCGCGCTGGTACTGTGGCTGCTGCTGAACTACACGCGCATGATGTGGGTGCTCAGGCGCGCCGCGCGCCAACCCATGGGCTGGGTGCCGAGCGCGGTCATGTTCAATGCCCGGCTGCAAGCGGGCTGGCCGCTCTGGCGCGTGATTGCGTTCACAGGCTCTCTGGGGCAGGCGCTGGAGAGCGCCAACGCCGAGGAAGATGTGTTTTGCTGGAGCGACGATGGCGGCAGCGCGGTTGCGTGCCACTTTGTGCGCGGACGGCTGGCGCACTGGCGCATGACGCGGCCCGCGCAATTGGGCAAGGCATAAAATCCGCAGATCGGGCTTGGGCAGCGGCCTTGCGGCGCAAAACCCGGGCGCGCTATTTCCAAGCCCCATCGACCGTTTTCTTTCTCCCACCACAGGACAATTTTCATGAGTTCCGCAGCTTCTTCACTGGATGACCGCGACGGCAAAATCTGGATGGATGGTCATCTGGTGGATTGGCGTGAAGCCAAAATCCACGTGCTCACCCACACCTTGCACTACGGTTGCGGGGTTTTTGAAGGCGTGCGCGCCTACAAGACCGGCGCTGGCACGGCCCTTTTCCGCTTGCAGGAGCACACGGACCGCCTGTTCAACAGCGCCAGGATTTTGCGCATCGACATGCCGTTCAGCAAGGACGAAATCAACCATGCGCAGCGCGCCGTGGTGCGCGAAAACAGGCTGGACAGCGGCTACGTGCGCCCGCTGGTGTGGCTGGGATCGGAAAAACTCGGCGTCAGCCCCAAGGGCGCGAAAGTGCACGTGATGGTGGCCGCCTGGCCTTGGGGCGCGTACCTGGGCGAGGACGGACTGACCCGGGGCATTCGCGTCAAAACCAGCAGCTACACGCGCCACCACGTCAACATCACCATGACGCAGGCCAAGGCCGTGAGCAATTACACCAACTCCATCTTGGCCAACACCGAGGCCACGCAGGACGGCTACGACGAAGCCCTGCTGCTGGACGCGGCTGGCTTTGTCAGCGAAGGCTCGGGCGAGAACATCTTCATCGTCAAGGACGGCGTGGTGTACACGCCCGACTTGTCGGCGGGCGCGCTCAACGGCATCACGCGCAACACAGTGCTGCACATTTGTGACAACCTGGGCATCGAGGTGGTGCAAAAACGCATCACGCGCGACGAGGTCTACATTGCCGATGAGGCGTTCTTCAGCGGCACAGCCGCCGAGATCACGCCAATCCGCGAGCTGGACCAGATTGCGATCGGCGCTGGCACGCGCGGCCCCGTGACAGAGAAAATCCAGACACTGTTCTTTGACATCGTCAATGGCCGGAGCAGCCAGTACGCGCACTGGCTCACCGGGGTTTGAGATGCAGCAATCCGTCGTTGTTGAACTTGCCGCGTCCGATCTCACGCCCGGCGGCAAGGTGCTTTGCCCCAATCCCAAAGCTGGCATGACACTGTGGAACGCGCATCCGCGGGTCTATCTGGACTTTGCGCACGGCGCAGCCGTCGCCCAATGCCCGTACTGCGCGACGGTGTACCGGTTGCAGGGCGGCGGCCAGGCCAGGTCATAACCGGCGCGCTTGAACCAGGGCGAGGCGGCGGCGGTGCGCCAATCCGGTTGTTTTCCAGGCTTGCCAGGCGGCGCTTGGCTCGCCATAATGTGCGCCCCCTCGCAAATGCGGCGGGGGAGGGGGGCAGATCCTTTTGTGCAGACTGTTTTGGGCGCGCGGCGCGCTTTTGCTGAAGGGCCGGTTTGCGGGCAGCGTGGATTTTTTTCGTGGCGCGGCGCTCCAACGCGGATGGACTGCGCCGCGCCTCAAGGGTAAATGGTGTCGCTGAGCATTTCGCCGCAAGCACTGGCGTGGCGTTATGGCGCCAGTGTGGCCGCTTTTCTGATTCCCGCGCTGGCACTGTGGGTGCCGAGCGGGTATTCGTGGGGCGCGGCGCTGTTTCTGGCTTTCGCCCTGATGACGGGGCCGCAATGGTGGCGCGGGCCGTTTGACGCCGCTACGAAGCAGTTGCTCGCCCTGCTGCCCGCGATGGCTGTTTTGTGGGCCATCGACACGGGGCCGCATCCAAGCCTGCAACTTGCGGGGCAGGACATTTCTGCCAAATACCTGCTGGCGCTGCCGTGCCTGGTCTTTGCCATGGCCGCGCCGCCGCGCCCCATGGCGCTGTGGGCGGGCATTGCCACGGGCGCGGTGGGCAGCGGTGTTCTGGCGCTGCTGCAAAGCTATTTCTGGGACATGGAGCGCGCCACCGGCTACATCAGCGCGGTGCAGTATGGCGGTTTCAGTCTGGTACTGGGCTTGTTCAGCCTGGCCGCACTGGCTGTGCTCTGGCGCTGGCTGAAGCCGGGAATGCGCTGCTGGCTGGCCTTGGGCGGCGCAATGGGCTTGCTGGCGTCGCTCCTGTCGCAAACGCGCGGCAGTTGGCTGGCGCTTGGCCCGGCACTACTGGTGATTGCGCTCATGCTGTGGCGCGCGGGTCATGGCAGGCGTCTGCTCAAGGTCGTGGGCGTTTTCGCAGTGCTTTTGCTCATGGCCTGGTCTTTCCAGCATCGCACCATATCCGAGCGGCTGGCGCTGATCGAAGTCGAGGTGTCGGCCTACCGCAATCAGGGCGAAGCCAACACCTCGATTGGCCAGCGGCTGGAGCATTGGCGGCTGGCACTGCGCATGGGCGCGGATCGGCCACTTCTGGGTTGGGGCCGCGCGTATTCCGCGGAAAAGCAGCGGCGCGTGGACGCGGGGCTGGCCGACGCGGTGGTGGCGCGCTTTTGGCACGCGCACAACGAATGGCTGGACATGTTCGCGCGGCGCGGACTCGTGGGCCTGCTGGTGCTGGCGCTTTATCTGGCCTGGCCGCTGCGGTTTTTCTGGCGGCATCGCAAAACGGCCCTGCCCGCCGCTGGCGTGGCGGTGCAACCAGAAGCCATGGCGGCGCAGCAGCGGGCGCTGTGTGTGGCCGGGGTGCTGTTGCCCGTGTGTTATTTCGTGTTCGGCTGGACCGATGTGTACTTTTCGCACAACAACGGCCACGCGTTCTACATGTTCATGCTCATCTTGCTGGTGGC
>JAISNB010000217.1 GCA_031276435.1 Burkholderiaceae bacterium
CGCCACAACCCGGTGGTCAAGGCTTTCGCCGAGCGGCTGAAACAGGCGGGCAAAGCGCCGAAGGTGATTATCGTGGCCTGCATGAGAAAGCTGCTGACCATCATGAACGCCATGCTCAAGCACAACAGGCCCTGGCAATCCCAGAGCGCGCAACCAGAAGCAAGTCCAGCGTGAAAAACGTCCCTCTGGCTGCAAAAAAGGCTTGACAGCAGACACGGTTGCTCTCTATTATTTTCCATCTCCCCCATCCTCACCCCCCGCCCCTCTCTACAAGTGGAGCAACCGTGTTCGCTGTCAAGCCCTTTTTACGTCCAAAGGGGCACTCTTCCCGGACAGCACGCTTTCTCTGGTCGCGCACCCTGGGCTTGCCAGGGGGTGTTGTGCTTCAACATGGCGTTTATGGTCGTTGGAAATGAAACTGGGGTGCTTGCGCGCTGCGGGCAAGGCAAGCGTCGGCAAGCTGGCTATAATCGCAAGACTTTGCCTTTTGCAAGGCGCACGCTGTGCGCAGTTCCGGCGTACAGCGCAAGTCAAACCATATGGAACGCAAGGATTGAGACCATGATTTCCAAAGACAACAAGGCAGCCGTCGTCAAGGACAATGCCCGCGCTGCCAACGACACCGGCAGTCCCGAGGTGCAAGTGGCCATTTTGACGGCGCGCATCAACGAGTTGACGCCGCACTTTCAGCAACACGCCAAGGATCACCATGGCCGCCGCGGCCTGCTGCGCATGGTCAGCCGCCGTCGCAAGCTGCTGGATTACCTCAAGGCCAAGGATGCAGACCGCTACGTGGCCTTGATCGGCAAACTGGGCTTGCGCAAGTAAGCCCATGTCATGCAAACGCCTGAGGCCGCACAACGCTGGCTCAGGCGTTTTTGCTTTTCGCGAGCGTTCCGCGCGCTTTGCGCGGACTGCTTTTTTTCTTGACCGGGCGCGGTTTTCCAGAGCGAAGCTGTGTCATTCCAAAACCCCGTCCAGCGCGGTTCAAGGGGGTTCTGGAATGGCATCGTGTTCCGAGCAGACCGCACCCGCATGCTATCTAAACAGGAGCTAATCATGAGCATGTTCAACAAGGTGACCAAACGCTTCCAGTGGGGCGACAAGACCGTGGTCATGGAGACGGGCGAGATTGCCCGCCAGGCCGCGGGCGCGGTGCTGGTAGACATTGACGGTACCGTTGTGCTGGCCACCGTGGCGGCCAGCCAGCAGTCCAAGCCGGGGCAGGATTTCTTCCCGCTGACCGTGGACTACATCGAAAAGACCTACGCTGCGGGCAAGATTCCTGGCAGCTTCTTCAAGCGCGAAGCCAAGCCCAGCGAGCTGGAGACGCTGACCAGCCGCCTGATAGACCGCCCCATCCGCCCGCTGTTTCCGGACGGTTTCTTCAACGAGGTGCACGTGGTGGTGCATACGCTGTCGCTCAATCCCGAGGTGGATGCCGACATTGCCGCCATGATTGGCGTGAGCGCGGCGCTGTCGGTCAGCGGCCTGCCTTTCAACGGCCCGATTGGCGCGGCGCGCGTGGGCTATGTCAATGGCGAATATGTGCTGAACCCAGGCCCGTCGGCGCGCAGAAACAGTCAGCTCGATCTGGTGGTGGCCGGTACCGAAGCGGCGGTGCTGATGGTCGAATCCGAAGCCGATCAGCTCAGCGAGGACGTGATGCTGGGCGCGGTGGTTTTCGGTCACGAGCAAGGCAAGATTGCCATCCAGAACATTCGTGAACTCGTGCGCGAAGCTGGCAAACCGCTGTGGGCCGAAAGCGGCATCTGGGCGCCAGAGGCCAAGGACGAAGCCTTCATCGCCAAGGTGAACGCACTGGCCGAACCCAAATTGCGCGCGGCCTACCAGATTCGCAGCAAGCAGGCGCGCACGCAAGCGGTGCGCGAGGCTTATGCCGCCATCAAGAGCGATCTGACGGCGCAGGCCGCCGAGTTTGAGGAAGTCAAGCTCGAAAACCTGTTGTTCGAGATCGAGGCGCGCATTGTGCGCAGCCAGATTCTGGCGGGCGAGCCGCGCATTGATGGCCGCGACACGCGCACCGTGCGCCCCATTGAGATCCGCACCAGCGTGCTGCCGCGCACGCACGGATCGGCGCTGTTCACGCGCGGCGAAACCCAGGCGCTGGTGGTGACCACGCTGGGCACCGAGCGCGACGCCCAGCGCATTGACGCGCTGGCTGGCGAGTATGAGGACCGCTTTCTCTTTCACTACAACATGCCGCCGTTTGCCACGGGCGAATCGGGCCGCATGGGCAGCACCAAGCGCCGCGAAATCGGCCATGGCCGCTTGGCCAAGCGCGCGCTGGCGCCGCTGCTGCCGGGCCGCGACGAATTCCCGTACACCGTGCGCGTGGTCAGCGAGATCACCGAATCCAACGGCTCCAGCTCCATGGCCTCGGTCTGCGGCGGCTGCCTGTCGCTGATGGATGCGGGCGTGCCCATGAAAGCGCACGTGGCTGGCATTGCCATGGGCCTGATCAAGGAGGACAACCGCTTTGCGGTACTGACCGACATTCTGGGCGATGAAGATCATCTGGGTGACATGGATTTCAAGGTGGCCGGTACAACCAACGGTGTGACCGCGCTGCAAATGGACATCAAGATCCAGGGCATTACCAAAGAGATCATGCAGGTTGCGCTGGCGCAGGCCAAAGAGGCGCGCCTGCACATTCTGGGCAAGATGCAGGACGCCATGGGCCAGGCCCGCGCCGAAATCAGCAACTACGCGCCCAAGCTCTACACCATGAAAATCAATCCGGAAAAAATCCGCGACGTGATTGGCAAGGGCGGCGCGACCATTCGCCAACTGACCGAAGAGACCGGCACCACCATCGACATCGCCGAAGATGGCACCATCACCATTGCCAGCACCGACCTTGCCAAGGCCGACGACGCCCGGCGCCGCATTGAGGCCATCACGGCTGAAGCCGAGGTGGGCAAAGTCTACGAAGGCCCGGTCATCAAGCTGCTGGAATTTGGCGCGCTGGTCAACGTGCTGCCCGGAAAAGACGGCCTGCTGCACATCAGCCAGATTGCCCATGAGCGCGTGGAAAGGGTTTCCGACTACCTGCAAGAGGGGCAAATCGTGCGCGTCAAGGTGCTGGAAACCGACGACAAGGGCCGCATCAAGCTGTCCATGAAGGCGCTGCTGGAACGCCCGCCGCGCCAGGACCGCGAAGACCGCTTTTCCGCCGCCGCTCCGGCTGTCCATCAGGATGGCGGCGCGCAACAGCAGCAGTGATGCATTGCAAACGCTTTGCCCGTGATTTGTTTTGACGCAGATGAAGGCCATTGAAACCCGCGCGTTCGGCGCGCCAGACAAACCGGCGTTTGCTGGCCGCCGCGCGTGTGTGTCCGGCGCGCGCGTGGCACGACGGGCGCTGTTTCGGGAGCCGCAGGCATGAGGCGCAAACTTGTTGTTGGCAACTGGAAGATGAACGGCAGCCTGCAAGACAACGAGGCCTTGCTGGTCGCCGTGGCCGATGGCATCGGGGCGGCGGCAGCGGCGGGCAAACCCGCTTGCGACGTAGCCGTGTGCGCGCCATTTCCGTACCTGGCGCAGGTGCGGGATTTCCAGGCACGGCGCGCGGCGGCGGCTTTGTTCGACATCGGCGCGCAAGATGTTTCCCAGCATGAGAACGGCGCTTTCACGGGCGATGTGTCAGCCGCCATGTTGCGCGACTTTGGCGTGCGCTATGCCATCGTCGGGCACAGCGAGCGGCGGCAGCACCAGGCCGAAAGCGACGTGAATGTGGCGCTCAAGGTCAAACGCGCGCTGGCGGCGGGCATCACGCCCATCGTCTGCGTGGGCGAGAGCTTGCGCGAGCGTGAAGCGGGCATGACTGAATTCATCGTCAAGCGCCAGCTTTCGGCAGTCATTCACCTCAACGGCCCGTGCGTCAGCGAAATTGCGGTGGCCTATGAACCTGTGTGGGCCATCGGCACTGGCCAAACGGCCATGCCGCAGCAGGCGCAAGCCGTGCACGCAGCGCTGCGCGCGCAACTGGGGGCGGCCATCGATCGCGCCGACCGGGTGCGCATTCTGTATGGTGGCAGCATGAACGCGGCCAACGCCGCCGAACTTTTGGCGCAGCCCGACATTGATGGCGGGCTGATTGGCGGCGCCGCGCTCAAGGCGCCGGATTTCCTGAAGATCATTGCCGCGGCGGCTTGCCCAAAAGCGGCATGAAGCAAAAAGTGTGTGTTTGGAGTCATTGAATGAACGTAATTCTCAATCTGCTGGTGGTGCTGCAAATTCTCTCGGCGCTGGTCATGATCGGTCTGATTCTCGTGCAGCACGGCAAGGGCGCCGACATGGGTGCGGCATTTGGCAGTGGCGCATCAGGCAGCCTGTTTGGCGCCTCGGGCAGTGCCAACTTCCTCTCGCGCAGCACGGCGGGTTTGGCCACCGTGTTTTTGCTCAGCACCCTGGGCCTGGCCTATTTTGGTTTTTCCGCGCCGCGCGCTGCGCCGGTTGATGGCGGCAGCGTGCTTGAACGCGCCGCCGTGGTGGCGCCTGCCGCTTCGCAACAAGCGGCGTCCGCCAGCGGCGCGGCCAGCGCGGCCACTGGCGCTGCTGACGCCATTCCCGGCGCATCGCTGGCGACGAGTGCGGCGCCCGCCGCGCCCGCTGACAACAAGGCCGCCGCGGCGACAACTGGCCCGAGTGTGGGCACCTCAGGGGCCGATCAAATCCCGGCCAAGTGACGCGGGGCAATGCGTGCGTATGCGGCTTTCCACGCGGAGCAACCTAGGGTTTCCTAGCAGAAAAACGCGGCAAAAGAGCAAGCGTTTTGCCTTGATTTCGGAGTAAACTCCCACGCTGTTGCGATGCGCGATGGGGACACGTCAAGCAAAGCGTGTCCTCGCGCCGCCGCAACGCAAACGACTGCCGTCGTGGTGAAATTGGTAGACACGCTATCTTGAGGGGGTAGTGGCGAAAGCTGTGCGAGTTCGAGTCTCGCCGACGGCACCAGACAACAAGCCGTTCGGAAACCATGCATTTCCGGACAAGAAGAGTGGACGCACGATGAATCTGGCTGAATACGTTCCGGTTCTCCTTTTTATCCTGGTGGGCATGGCTGTCGGCGCACTGTGCCTGGGCATGGGTGCTTTTCTTGGCCCCAACCGCCCGGATGCAGCCAAGAATTCTCCCTACGAGTGCGGCTTCGAGGCGTTCGAGGACGCGCGCATGAAGTTCGACGTGCGCTACTACCTCGTCGCCATCCTGTTCATCCTGTTCGACCTGGAGATCGCCTTTCTCTTTCCGTGGGCCGTGGCGATCAAGGAAGTGGGGCTGGCCGGTTTTGTCGCCGTGGTCATCTTCCTGGCCATTCTGGTGGTCGGCTTCGTCTACGAATGGAAAAAGGGCGCTCTCGACTGGGAGTGAGCAAAAAGGGCTGATGACCAACCACAGCGGGCGCTTGAAATCATGATTGAAGGCAAATTCCAAGAAGGCATCTTTACCACCGGCTTCGACACGATGATGAACTGGGCCAAGACAGGCTCGTTCTGGCCGGTCACTTTCGGGCTTGCGTGCTGCGCGGTCGAGATGATGCACGCCGCCGCCGCGCGCTACGACATCGCGCGCTTTGGCTCCGAAGTGTTTCGCGCCAGTCCGCGCCAGTCCGATCTGATGATTGTGGCCGGCACGCTGACCAACAAGATGGGCGGCGCGCTGCGCAAGGTTTATGACCAGATGGCCGAGCCGCGCTGGGTGATCTCCATGGGTTCGTGTGCCAATGGCGGCGGTTACTACCACTACAGCTATTCGGTGATTCGCGGCTGCGACCGCGTGATTCCCGTCGATGTGTACGTGCCCGGTTGTCCGCCCACAGCCGAGGCGCTGATCTACGGCCTGTTGCAGTTGCAGCAAAAGGTGCGCCGCACCAACACGATCGCACGGGTGTAAGCCATGACGACGGAATACGCCATCAGCCCCGACGCCTTGCGCGATGCCGTGGTCGCCGCGCTGGGCGGCAAGTGCCAGCAAATCAGCGTCGCGCTGGGCGAGGTCACGCTCACAGTCAACGCCGCCGACTACGCCGCCGCCATGCAAACGCTGCGCGATGCGCAGGGCTGCCGCTTCGAGCAACTGATCGACCTGTGCGGCATGGACATGTCCACCTACGGCGATGGCCGCCGCCCGCAAACGCCACGCTTTTGCGTGGTCGTGCACCTGCTGTCGGTCGCGCTCAACCAGCGGCTGCGTGTCAAGGTCTATTGCGCCGACGATGAATTCCCCGTGGTCGATTCGATCAACCACATCTGGAACAGCGCCAACTGGTTCGAGCGCGAGGCCTTCGACATGTACGGCATCATCTTCGAGGGCCATGCCGATTTGCGCCGCATCCTGACCGACTACGGTTTCATAGGCCACCCGCTGCGCAAGGACTTCCCGGTCACCGGAAACGTGGAAATGCGTTACGACGCCGAGCGCAAACGGGTCGTCTACGAGCCGGTCTCCATCGAGCCGCGCGAAGTCACGCCCCGCGTGATCCGCGAGAGAGAATATGGAGGCGGGCCGCACTGAAAGCACAAGGCTTTCTTTGCTGCGCAACTGAGACCACCATGGCTGAAATCAAGAATTACACGCTGAACTTCGGGCCACAGCACCCGGCCGCGCACGGTGTGCTGCGCCTGGTGCTGGAGATGGATGGCGAAGTGGTCGAGCGGGCCGATCCGCACATCGGCCTGCTGCACCGCGCCACCGAGAAACTGGCCGAGTACAAAACCTTCGCGCAGGCGCTGCCCTACATGGACCGCCTGGACTACGTGTCGATGATGTGCAACGAGCACGCCTACTGCCTGGCCGTGGAAAAACTGCTGGGCATCGAGGTGCCGCTGCGCGCGCAGTACATCCGGGTGATGTTCTCCGAGATCACGCGCCTGCTCAACCACCTGATGTGGCTTGGCTCGCATGGCAACGACTGCGGATCGTCCACCATCCTGATCTACACCTTCCGCGAGCGCGAAGACCTGTTCGACATGTACGAGGCCGTCTCTGGCGCGCGCATGCACGCGGCCTACTTCCGCCCCGGCGGCGTTTACCGCGACCTGCCGCAGGCCATGCCGCAGTACAAGCCAAGCAAGATTCGCAGCGCCAAATCCCTGGACGAAATCAACCGCAACCGCCTGGGTTCGCTGCTGGACTTCATCGAGGACTTCACCGTCCGCTTTCCCAAATGCATGGACGAGTACGAAACCCTGCTCACCGACAACCGCATCTGGAAACAGCGCACGGTGGGCATTGGCGTCATCTCGCCCGAGCGCGCGCTCAACATGGGCCTGACCGGCCCCATGCTGCGCGGCTGTGGCGTGGCCTGGGATTTGCGCAAGAAGCAGCCCTACGAGGTATACGACCGCGTCGATTTCGACATCCCGGTCGGCAAAACGGGCGACAGCTACGCGCGCTATCTGGTACGCATGCAGGAAATGCGCGAGTCCAACCGCATCATCAAACAATGCGTGGACTGGCTGCGCGCCAACCCCGGAGCGGTCATTGTGGACAACCACAAGGTGGCGCCGTCCAGGCGCGAAGCCATGAAATCCAGCATGGAAGAGCTGATCCACCACTTCAAGCTCTTCTCCGAAGGCATGCATGTGCCCGAGGGCGAGGCCTACGCCGCCATCGAGCATCCCAAGGGAGAATTCGGCATCTACCTGGTCAGCGACGGCGCCAACAAGCCCTACCGGCTCAAAATCCGCGCGCCCGGTTTTGCGCACCTTGCCGCCATGGAAGAACTGGCCAAAGGCCACATGCTGGCCGACGCGGTCGCCATCATTGGCTCTTTGGATATCGTGTTTGGAGAGATTGATCGATGAGTGCCAACCCGTCCGTCGTCGCCACCGCCGCCGCAACCGCCAGTGGGCCAGGCGCTGCCGCGCTGCCGCCCGCCATGCTGGAGCGGTTTGCGCGCGAGGTGGCCAAATACCCGGCAGGGCAAAAACAATCGGCCGTCATGGCCTGCCTGGCCATCGTCCAGCAGGAGCAGGGCCATGTGAGCGCCGCCGCCGAGCGCGCCGTGGCCGAATACCTGGGCATGCCGCCCATTGCCGTGCATGAGGTCACCACCTTCTACAACATGTACAACCAGCAGCCCGTGGGGCGCTACAAGCTGAACGTTTGCACCAACCTGCCGTGCCTGCTGCGCGGCGGCGCGCAGGCGCTCAGGCATCTTGAGGAAAAACTTGGCCTCAAGGATGGCGAAACCACCGCCGACGGCTGGTTCACGCTTCAGCACTGCGAATGCCTGGGCGCTTGCGCCGATGCGCCGGTCATGCTGGTCAACGACCGCAACATGTGCAGTTTCATGAGCGATGACAGGCTCGACCAGTTGGTCGACGACCTCAGGAATGCGCAGGAGCAGCAAGCATGAACGCGCAGCAAGTGCTGGCCCGGTTTGCGGCCACTGGCGTGCAGACCTGCTTTCATGGCCGGCACATCAACCCCCAGATCTACGCCGGTCTTGATGGCGCGAACTGGCGCCTGAAAGACTACGAGGCCCGCGGCGGCTACCAGGCGCTGCGCAAGATTCTCCTGGGCGCTGGCGGCGCTGAACCCATGACGCAGGATCAGGTCATCGCCACGCTCAAGGAATCCGCGCTGCGCGGGCGTGGCGGCGCGGGCTTTCCCACGGGCCTCAAGTGGAGCTTCATGCCGCGGCAGTTTCCGGGCCAGAAGTTCCTGGTTTGCAACTCCGACGAAGGCGAGCCAGGCACCTGCAAGGACCGCGACATCCTCATGTACAACCCGCACATCGTGATCGAGGGCATGGCCATTGCGGCCTTCGCCATGGGCGCGAGCGTGGGCTACAACTACATCCACGGCGAGATTTTCCAGGTCTACCAACGCTTTGAAGAGGCGCTGCAAGAAGCCCGCGCCGCTGGCTATCTGGGCGCGGGCATTCTGGGCAGCGGCTTTGACTTCCAGCTACACGCGCACCACGGCTTTGGCGCCTATGTCTGCGGCGAGGAAACCGGGCTGCTCGAATCGCTCGAAGGCAAAAAGGGCCAGCCGCGCTTCAAGCCGCCGTTTCCCGCCAGCTTTGGCCTGTACGGCAAGCCCACGACCATCAACAACACCGAAACCTTTGCCGCCGTGCCCTGGATCATCCGCAACGGGGGCCAGGCCTATCTGGAGTGCGGCAAGCCCAACAACGGCGGCACCAAGATTTATTCGGTCAGCGGCGATGTCGAATGGCCCGGCAACTACGAAGTGCCCATGGGCACACCGTTTGCCAGGCTGCTCGAACTGGCTGGCGGCGTGCGCAAGGGGCGTCAACTCAAGGCCGTGATTCCCGGCGGTTCATCGGCGCCGGTGTTGCCTGCTTCCATCATGATGGACTGCACCATGGACTACGACAGCATCGCCAAGGCTGGCTCCATGCTCGGATCGGGTGCTGTCATCGTCATGGATGACTCGCGCTGCATGGTGCAGGCCCTGCAGCGGCTGTCGTACTTCTACATGCACGAGTCCTGCGGGCAATGCACGCCTTGCCGCGAAGGCACGGGCTGGCTGTGGCGCGTGGTCGACCGCATCGAAAAAGGGCAGGGCAGTCCGCAAGACATCGACTTGCTCGACTCCGTGGCTGGCAACATCATGGGCCGCACCATCTGCGCCCTGGGTGACGCGGCGGCCATGCCCGTGCGCGGCATGCTCAAGCACTTCCGCCACGAATTTGAATACCACATCGAGCACAAGAGCTGCATGGTCGCGGCGCGGGTGTGAGGCTGACGACTGTTAAGAGACGCCATGGTTGAACTGGAAATTGACGGCAAAAAGGTAGAGGTGGCCGAAGGCTGCATGGTGATGCATGCGGCCGAGAAATCGGGCACCTACATTCCGCATTTTTGCTACCACAAGAAACTGTCCATCGCGGCCAGTTGCCGCATGTGCTTGGTCGATGTCGAGAAAGTCCCCAAAGCCGTGCCCGCCTGCGCCACGCCCGTGACGCAGGGGATGGTTGTGCGCACCAGAAGCGAGAAAACCATTCAGGCCCAGCAGGCCGTGATGGAGTTTTTGCTGATCAACCACCCGCTCGACTGTCCCGTTTGCGACCAGGGCGGCGAGTGCCAGTTGCAGGACCTGGCCGTGGGCTACGGCCGGGACGCCTCGCGCTACAGCGAGGAAAAGCGCGTCGTCGCGCACAAGGATGCGGGGCCGCTGATCTCGATGCAGGAGATGAGCCGTTGCATCCAGTGCACGCGCTGCGTGCGTTTCGGGCAAGAGATTGCGGGCGTCATGGAACTGGGCTGCGCGGGCCGTGGCGAGCACGCCGAGATCGAAACCTTTGTGGGCGCTGGCATCGACTCCGAGCTTTCCGGCAACATGATCGACATCTGCCCGGTGGGCGCGCTCACCAGCAAGCCGTTCCGCTTCAGCGCACGCACCTGGGAGCTGTCGCGCCGCAAGAGCATCAGCCCGCATGACTCGACGGGTGCCAACCTGATCGTGCAGGTCAAGAACCACCGCGTGATGCGCGTCGTGCCCCTTGAGAACGAGGCCGTCAACGAATGCTGGATCGCCGACCGCGACCGCTTCTCCTACGAGGCGCTCAATGGCCCCGCGCGATTGCACCGTCCCATGCTCAAGCAAGACGGGCAGTGGATCACGGTCAATTGGCAAACCGCGCTCGAATACGTTGCCAACGGGCTGGGCCAGATCAGGCGCGAGCATGGCGCTGCCGCCATCGGCGCGCTGGTCAGCCCGCACAGCACGCTGGAAGAAATCCATTTGCTCGGCGCCCTGATGCGTGCGCTCGGCAGCGAAAACGTGGATTACCGCCTGCGCGCGCAAGAAATGTGCAGCCCCGAGGGCGTGCGCTGGCTTGGCATGCCCGTGGCCGCGCTCTCCACGCTGGAAGCGGCGCTGGTGGTGGGATCCAACCTGCGCAAGGATCACCCGCTGTTTGCGCAGCGCATTCGCCAGGCGGCGCGCCGTGGCGCCAGGGTCATGGTCATCACCTCGCCTGAAAACCTGTCCGGCGCCAGCGCCTGGGCCATGCCGCTGCAAGAGGCCGTGCTGGGTGATGCCAGCGCATGGGCGCAGGCGCTGGCCAACGTGGCCGTGGCCGTGGCAAGAGCCAAGGGTGTGGCCGAGCCGTTTGCAGGCGAAGTGACCAAACCCGCCTATGCCATGGCGCAAGCCCTGCTGGCGGGCGAGCGAAAAGCCATTTTGCTGGGCAACGGCGCGGCGCACAGCGCCAATGCTTCAACGCTGCTGGCCATTGGCAACTGGATCGCGGAGCAAACCGGCGCCAGGCTGGGCTATCTGACCGAAGCGGCCAACACCGTTGGCGCCCAGTGGGCACGCGCCCTGCCAGGCGAGGGTGGTCTGAACGCGCGGCAAATGCTGGCCGCGCCGCCCAAGGGCATGCTGCTGTTCCAGTGCGAACCCGCCGCCGACTGCGCCGAAGGCGCGGCCAGCGTGACGGCCTTGCAGGCAACGGGCGGCATGGTGGTCAGCCTCAACACCTTCAAGGCCAACATGGACGTGGCCGATGTGCTGCTGCCCATTGCGCCGTTCACGGAAACCTCTGGTACCTTCGTCAATGCCGAAGGGCGCGTGCAAAGTTTTCACGCCGTGGTGCGCCCGCTGGCCGAGGCGCGCCCGGGCTGGAAAGTGCTGCGCGTTCTGGCCGAGATGCTGGACGTTGCCGAAGGCTTGCGCTTTGAATCGTCCCAGGAAGTTTTGCACGCGCTGCACCCGGCGGCGGCCCAGCAGGAGTGTGCGTTTGTGCCCGCGCAGTTGCTGAGCAACGCCATGCAGGCGAGCGCGCGCCTGGACGGCGGCGGCAAGCTCGCGGCCCCGGATGTGGTGGGCATTTATGAACTCGATGGCATGGTTCGCCGCGCGCCATCGCTGCAACTGACAGCCGACGCGAAAAAGCCGGATTTGCTGCCGCAAAAGGCCACAGCATCATGATTGACGCTCTTTACAACTGGTGCCTTCACCTGATTGCCGCCGCCTGGTGGCAAAGCATTGTGTGGCCGGTCATCTGGATCCTGGTCAAAATCGTGCTGGTCTTGCTCCCGCTGATGGGCGCAGTGGCTTACCTCACGCTGTGGGAGCGCAAGCTGCTCGGCTGGATGCAGGTGCGCTACGGGCCGAACCGTGTGGGGCCATGGGGCCTGCTGCAACCCATTGCCGACGCGGTCAAGCTGCTGATCAAGGAAATCATCCAACCCACGGCGGCGGCCAAGGGGCTGTTCTTTCTGGGGCCGGTCATGGCCATCATGCCGGCGCTGGCCGCCTGGGTGGTGGTTCCGTTTGGCCCGGATGTGGCGCTGGCCAACGTCAACGCGGGGCTGTTGCTGATCATGGCCATCACCTCGATCGAGGTGTACGGTGTCATCATCGCGGGTTGGGCATCCAATTCAAAATATGCCTTCCTGGGCGCCTTGCGCGCGTCGGCGCAAATGGTGAGCTACGAAATTGCCATGGGCTTTTGCTTTCTGGTGGTGCTCATGGTTTCGGGCAGCATGAACATGACCGACATCGTGATGGCGCAGTCCAGGGGCGTTGCCGCTGGCATGGGGCTGACCTTCCTGTCGTGGAACTGGGTTTTGCTGCTGCCCATTTTCGTGGTCTACCTGATTTCCGGCGTGGCCGAGACCAACCGCCATCCGTTCGATGTGGTCGAGGGCGAGGCCGAGATCGTGGCCGGTCACATGGTCGAATACTCGGGCATGGGCTTTGCCGTGTTCTTCCTGGCCGAATACGCCAGCATGTGGCTGGTTTCCATTCTGGCCGTCATCATGTTCTGGGGCGGCTGGCTGCCGCCGGTGGACTGGGCCATCGTGCGCTGGATTCCGGGCTGGATCTGGCTGGCCGCCAAGACTTTCATGATGGTGTCGATCTTCATCTGGATTCGCGCCACCTTCCCGCGCTTTCGCTATGACCAGATCATGCGCCTGGGCTGGAAGATTTTCATTCCGGTAACGCTGCTGTGGCTGCTGGTGGTGGGGGTGTGGATGCAAACGCGCTGGAATCCCTGGCACTGAAGGAGACAGAAATGACGAGCATGGCATCTCCTTTTTCGGTTCGCGATTTCCTCAAGAGCTTTGCGTTGCTGGAGCTTTTCAAGGGCATGGCCCTGACCGGGCGCTACGCGTTCCGGCGCAAGGTCACCATCGAATACCCTGAAGAAAAAACGCCGTTGTCGCCGCGTTTTCGCGGCCTGCATGCCCTGCGCCGCTATGACAACGGCGAAGAACGCTGCATTGCCTGCAAGCTGTGCGAGGCGGCTTGTCCGGCCATGGCCATCACCATCGAGTCGGGCGTGCGCAAAGACGGCTCGCGCCGCACCACGCGCTACGACATCGATCTGACCAAGTGCATCTTCTGCGGCTATTGCGAAGAAAGCTGCCCGGTCGACTCGATTGTGGAAACGCAGATTTTCGAGTACCACGGCGAAAAGCGCGGAGACCTGTATTTCACAAAAGAAATGCTGCTGGCCGTGGGCGAGCGTTACGAGGCCGAGATTGCGGCCGCAAAGGATGCAGATGCCAAATACCGTTGAACCGATGGGCGCCGCCGCTGCCGGGCGCGGCAGCGGCGGCAAGAGGTGAGCTTTTCCATGAACGTCACAGTTTTCTTTTTCTACCTGTTCGCTGCGGTGCTGCTGTTTGCGGCATTCAGGGTCATTACGGCAAAAAACCCGGTGTATGCCGTGCTGTATCTGATGCTGGCTTTCTCGCAGGCCGCGGGCGTGTGGCTGCTGCTGGAGGCGGAGTTCCTGGCCATCGTGCTGGTGCTGGTCTACCTGGGCGCGGTGATGGTGCTGTTCCTGTTTGTCGTGATGATGCTGGACATCAACATTGAAGGGCTGCGCCGCGGTTTTTGGCGGCATTTCCCGCTTGCCCTGGGCGTGGGCGGGTTGATCGCGCTGGAAATGTCGGTCATTTTGGCAAACGGCTTTCACGCCAGCGGCGGCGCGGCGGCTGCGATCTCGGCGGTTGCCGCCGAGGCTTCCAACGCCAGGCAATTGGGCGTTTTGCTCTACACCCAATACCTGTACCCCGTGGAGATTGCCGCCGTGATTTTGCTGGTGGCCATGCTGACGGCCATTGCGCTGACGCTGCGCGCGCGCAAGGACACGCGGCGTGTCGATCCGTCGATCCAGGTGCGCGCCAAAGCTGCCGATTATGTGCAGGTGCTTTCCATGGCGGCGGTGCAGCCCGCCGCTGCCGCACAGCAAGATGAAGCGGCTTTGGCCGCGGAAAAAGGGGCATCATGATGAGTCTGACACTGCCGCATTTTTTGATGCTGGGCGCCATTTTGTTTGCGCTGTCGATGATCGGTATCTTCCTCAACCGCAGGAACCTGATCGTGTTGCTGATGGCCATCGAGTTGATGCTGCTGGCCGTGAACATGAACTTTGTCGCCTTCTCGCACTACCTGGGCGATGTGCACGGGCAGGTTTTCGTTTTCTTCATTCTGACCGTCGCGGCGGCGGAGTCGGCCATTGGCCTGGCAATTCTGGTGCTGCTGTTCAGGGTGCGATCGAGCATCCATGTTGATGAACTCAACACGCTGAAAGGGTGATCGCTGCAATGACACAAAGTCTGTCTACAGTCCAGTTGCTGGTCATCGCACTGGCTCCGCTGGCCGGTTCCATTGTCGCGGGCGTCTGGGGCACGAAGTTTGGCAACAACCTGCTGTGCCGCAAGGTTTGCCACACGGTCACCATTGCGTGCGTTCTGCTCTCCTTTGTGCTTTCGGCCCTGGTGTTGCAGCAGGTCGTGCAAAGCGGCGCGCGCTACGATCAGACCCTCTACGAGTGGATGCGCGTAGGCAGCCTGCGCATGGAAATCGGCTTCATGGTCGACAGCCTGAGCGCCACCATGATGTGCGTGGTGACTTTTGTCTCGCTCATGGTGCACATCTACACCATTGGCTACATGGCCGATGACGAGGGCTACAACCGCTTTTTCTCCTACATCTCGCTGTTCACGTTCTCCATGCTCATGCTGGTGATGAGCAACAACTTGCTGCAACTGTTTTTCGGCTGGGAAGCGGTGGGGCTGGTGTCGTATCTGCTCATCGGCTTCTGGTACACGCGCGAGAGTGCCATTTTCGCCAACCTCAAGGCTTTCCTGATCAACCGCGTGGGCGACTTTGGTTTCATTCTGGGCATCGGCCTTCTGGCGGCCAGCGCGGATTCGCTCAACTATTCGGAAACTTTCGCCAAGGCAGACACGCTGCAAGCCCTGCTGCTGCCGGGCACCGACTGGCGGCTGATTACCGTGGCGTGCATTTGCCTGTTTGTCGGCGCCATGGGCAAGTCGGCGCAGGCGCCGCTGCACTCCTGGCTGCCAGACTCCATGGAAGGCCCCACGCCCATCTCGGCGCTGATCCACGCGGCCACCATGGTGACGGCGGGCATTTTCATGGTCGCGCGCATGTCGCCGCTGTATGAACTGTCGGATACGGCGCTCAATTTCATCCTGGTCATTGGCGCCATCACGGCGCTCTTCATGGGCTTTCTGGGCATCATCCAGAACGACATCAAGCGCGTCATTGCCTATTCGACCCTGTCGCAGCTTGGCTACATGACGGTGGCGCTGGGCGCGTCGGCGTATTCGGTGGCCGTGTTCCACCTGATGACGCACGCCTTTTTCAAGGCGCTGCTGTTCCTGGCCGCAGGCTCCGTCATCATGGGCATGCACCACAACCAGGACATTCGCTGGATGGGCAACGTGCGCAAATACATGCCCATCACCTGGCTGACCTTTTTGCTGGGTTCGCTGGCCCTGATTGGCACGCCGTTCTTTTCCGGCTTTTACTCCAAGGACGCCATCATCGAGGCGGTGCACGCCAGCCACCTGGCAGCCGCGCCGTATGCCTATGGCGCGGTGCTGATTGGCGTTTTCGTCACGGCGTTCTATTCGTTCCGCCTTTATTTCCTTGTGTTCCATGGCAAGGAGCGTTATGACCAGAATCCGCAGGCGCACCACGGCCATGGCGACCACCACGGCGGCGCTGCCAGGCCGCACGAATCGCCCAAAGTGGTCACGCTGCCGCTGCTGCTGCTGGCCGCGCCTTCCGTGGTCATTGGCGCGATAACGCTGATGCCCATGCTGTTTGGCGGTTTCTTCAACGATGTCATCGTGGTGGATGCGGCGCGCCATGGCGCCATGGCCGATCTGGCCGAGGCCATCCACGGCTGGTGGGCCATGGGCTTGCACGGTTTTGCGGGCCTGCCGTTCTGGCTGGCGCTGGCGGGCGTGGCGGCGGCCTACTACTTCTACATGCTCAACCCGGCGCTGGCGGCAGCCATCCAGAAACGTTTTGGCGTGATCTACAAAATCCTCGAAAACAAATACTACGCGGACTGGTTCAACGAAAACGTGCTTGCCAGGGGCGCGCGCGCACTGGGCGAGGGCCTGTGGCGCGGCGGCGACCGTGGCCTGATCGACGGCCTGCTGGTCAACGGCTCGGCCAGGCTGGTGGGCTGGTTTGCGGGCGTGATCCGCTGGGCGCAGTCGGGCTACCTGTACCACTACGCGCTGGTGATGATCTTGGGTGTTTTTGTGTTCATGACATTTTTTGTCTGGCTCAATAAATAAAGGATTGGGCGAATATGGGTTTGTTGAGCCTTGCCATCTGGATACCGATCCTTTTTGGCGTACTGATTTTGTTTCTGGGGCGCTCGGGCCAGGCCGCGCTGGTGCGCTGGCTGGCCTTGCTTGGCGCGCTGCTGGGCTTTGCGGTGACCTTGCCGCTTTACACCGGGTTTCGCGTCGGCACGGCTGAAATGCAGTTTGTCGAGCGCACAGAGTGGATTGCGCGTTTCAGCGTCAACTACCACCTGGGCGTTGACGGCATCTCCATCTGGTTTGTCCTGCTGACGGCGTTCATCACTGTGCTCGTGGTTCTGGCCGCGTGGGATTCGGTCAAGGACAAGCTGCACCAGTACATGGCCGCCTTCCTGATCCTGAGCGGACTCATGGTGGGCGTGTTCGCCGCGCTCGACGGCGTGCTGTTTTACGTGTTCTTCGAGGCCACCCTGATTCCCATGTACCTGATCATCGGCATCTGGGGCGGGCCGAATCGCATTTACGCCGCGTTCAAGTTTTTCCTGTACACCCTGCTGGGATCGCTGCTCACGCTGGTGGCCTTCATTTACCTGTACAGCCATGCGGGCGGCAGTTTCGACATCCTGAAATGGCAGGCCATGCCGCTGCCCGCGCTGGCGCAGACGCTGGTTTTCTTTGCCCTGTTTGCCGCCTTTGCGGTCAAGGTGCCCATGTGGCCGGTGCACACCTGGCTGCCCGATGTGCACGTGGAAGCGCCCACCGGCGGCTCTGTCGTGCTGGCGGCCATCATGCTCAAGCTTGGGGCCTATGGTTTTTTGCGCTTTTCGCTGCCCATTGCGCCCGACGCCTCGCGCCAATGGGCCTGGCTGATGATCGCGTTGTCGCTGGTCGCCGTGATTTACGTGGGGCTGGTGGCGCTGGTGCAGAAAGACATGAAAAAACTCGTGGCCTATTCATCGGTCGCGCACATGGGCTTTGTGACGCTCGGCTTTTTCGTTTTCAACCCGTTGGGCGTTTCTGGCGGGCTGCTGCAAATGATTGCGCACGGCTTTGTCTCGGGCGCCATGTTCCTGTGCATCGGCGTGCTCTACGAGCGCGTGCATTCGCGCGAGATTGCCAGCTACGGCGGAGTGGTCAACACCATGCCGCGCTTTGCCGTGTTTGCCCTGCTGTTTGCCATGGCCAACTGCGGTTTGCCGGGCACGGCGGGTTTTGTGGGCGAGTGGACGGTGATTCTGGGCGCGGTGCAGGCCAATTTCTGGATCGGCCTGCTGGCGGCAACGGCGCTGATTCTGGGCGCGTCGTACACGTTGTGGATGTTCAAGCGCGTGTACTTCGGGGCCGTTGCCAACGACCACGTGAAGGCGCTTGGTGACATCAACGCGCGCGAGTTTCTCATTCTGGCTGTTCTGGCCGTGGCGGTGATCTCGATGGGCGTGTATCCCAAACCCTATACCGATGTGATGGACGCTTCCGTGGCGAATTTGCTGTCCCACGTTGAAAAAAGCAAACTGGATTGAGGGGCGGCAGATGATTGAAAAAGCATCCTGGATCGCGATTTATCCGGAAATCGTTTTGCTGGCGATGACATGCGCGATTGTGCTGGTCGATTTGCTGGACCGCTCGGCCAGGCGTCTGGCCAGTTACGGCCTTTGCGCCGCAACGCTGCTGGTGCTGCTGGCGCTGACCGCGCTCGCCGCCGTGGACGGGCAAACGCTCTACGGCTTTGGCGGTCAGGTGGTCAGCGATCCGCTGGCCAACTGGCTCAAGTGTTTTGCCACTTTGGCGACCCTGCTGGTACTGGTTTACGGGCGTGCCTACGTGCAAAAGCGCGGCATGCTGCTGCGCGGTGGCGAATGGTTCACGCTGAATCTGCTGTCGCTGCTTGGCGTCTTTGTCATGATTTCCGGCAACAACTTCCTGATCCTGTATCTGGGTCTGGAACTGGTCACGCTGGCCAGTTACGCGCTGGTGGCGCTGCGCCGCGATCACGCGGTGTCGCTGGAAGCGGCCATGAAGTATTTCGTGCTTGGCGCCATGGCTTCGGGCTTTTTGCTGTACGGCATGTCCATGCTGTATGGCGCGAGTGGCACACTCAATATTTCAGAAGTCCTGCAGGCCATTGCCAGCGGGAAAATCCAGCACCAGATTCTGGTGTTCGGCCTGGTGTTCATCGTGGCGGGCCTGGCCTTCAAATTTGGCGTGGTGCCCTTTCACATGTGGATTCCCGATGTCTATCAGGGCGCGCCCACCGCGGTAACGCTGATGATTGGCTCGGCGCCCAAGCTGGCCGCGTTTGCCATGGCGATGCGCCTGCTGGCCGAAGGGCTGTTGCCGCTGGCCATGGACTGGCAGCAAATGCTGGCGGTGCTGGCCATTGCCTCGCTGTTCATCGGCAACCTGGCCGCCATTGCACAAACCAACATCAAGCGCATGCTGGCGTATTCGACCATCGCGCAAATGGGGTTCGTGCTGCTCGGTCTGGTTGCCGGTGTGGTCGGCGGCAACACACTGCTCGCGGCCAACGCCTACAGCAGCGCCATGTTCTACGTGGTCACTTACGTGCTGACCACGCTGGTGAGCTTTGGCATCGTCATGCTGCTCTCGTGCGAGGGTTTCGAGAGCGAGGAAATCGCCGATTTCTCCGGCCTCAACCAGCGCCATCCGTTTTATGCGCTCCTGATGGCCCTGTGCATGTTCTCGCTGGCGGGGCTGCCGCCGCTGGTGGGTTTCCAGGCCAAGCTGTCGGTGTTGCAGGCGCTCATCAGCACCGGGCAGGCGGCGCTGATTGGCCTGTCGGTGTTTGCCGTCGTCATGTCGCTCATTGGCGCGTTCTATTACATCCGCGTCGTAAAAGTGATGTATTTCGACGCGCCGCAAAGCGGGGGCATCGCCATCGAAGCGCCCTGGGACATGCGCGCCTTGCTCTCAGTCAACGGCCTCATGCTGCTGGCGCTGGGCATTGTGCCCGGCGCGCTGATGACGCTGTGCGCCAGCGCGGTGGTGCGCATGCTGCTGTCCTGAACGCTCGGGCAAAGGCGGCGGTAACACCCATGGGAGCGCAACAGCAGTTGGCGGTATGGCTGGTAATTGGATTGGCGCTGGTTGCCGCCAATCTGCCGTTTCTGAGCCAGCGCGTCTTGCTCGTGTTTCGCAGTCCGTGGCCGCAAAAACCTTTTGCGCTGCGCCTGGCCGAACTGCTTGTTTTCTTTTTCCTCACAGGCGCCGTTGCCATGGCGCTTGAGCGGTGGGTGGGACAGGTTCAGCCCCAGGGCTGGGAGTTCTACGCCGTGGCGGGCGCGTTGTTTCTCACCTTTGCCTTTCCAGGCTTCGTGTTCCGCTATTTGCTCAAGCGCCCGGGGCATGCTACCGCTGCCGATGATGACTGATTCGCTCAAGGAATACCGCACGGGTGGCCGCCAGGTGTTTGATGGCCGCCTGCTCAAGGTATGGCAAGATCAGGTGCGCCTGCCCAATGGCGCGCAGGCCGTGCGCGAATACGTGCGCCACCCGGGCGCGGCAATGATTGTTCCGCTGCTGGATGTGGGCGCTGCCGCCGATGATGATGGCTGCCGACTCATCGTCGAGCGCCAGTACCGCTATCCGCTGGATGCGGTGGTGCTCGAATTTCCGGCGGGCAAGCTCGACCCTGGTGAATCCACGCTGTTTTGTGCCCAGCGTGAGCTGCGCGAGGAAACCGGCTTTAGCGCCGCCCGATGGGCGCGCGCGGGCGTGCTGCATCCGCTGGTGGCGTACTCCACCGAATGCATCGACATCTGGTTTGCGCAAGGGCTTTCAGCCGGAGGCCAGCAACTGGACGAGGCCGAGTTTCTGGAAGTCACGCAAATCACGGCGCGGCAACTGTTTGAAGCCTGCCGCAACGGGCAAATCACCGACGCAAAAACACTGGTTGGCGCCTTCTGGCTGCAAGCCCTGTTGCGTGGTCAATGGCAACCCGATTGGCAGGTGGTCTGAGCCGCTGGCTGTTTGCCTTGTCTTGCCGCGCCTGGGCGGCGGTGTCCGGGCAGCAAGGTATCTACACAGCGGGCAGATATTCTGGGTACGCGGGCATCCTGCCCGCTGGTTTCTCCCATGCGCCGCGTAGGGGCGGGTTTCAAACCTTCCCCTCTCCACGAGTGGAAAGGGGAGCATATTGCATCCTCCGGGATGG
>JAISNB010000060.1 GCA_031276435.1 Burkholderiaceae bacterium
TTCATGCGTCCGGTCTGCGTCGCGTTGAGCAGTGCGGCAACACAGGGGAACAAGATCGGCGGATCGGCGCGGAGCCAAAACACGCATGCCATGCTAGCAGCGTTTTCGCGTTTTGCAACAGGCGGAGCGGCGTGAGGGCGAAAAAAACGCGGAAAGTGTGAAATAGTTCTCTTTTTTGACGGGCATGTGTTGTTTTTTACCCACCCTCTCTCGCCCCTTCGGGGCACTCTCTCTTAAGGGAGAGAGGAAGGCGGGCGGCGCATCCAAGCAATGCCTTTGCTCTTCCTTGCTTGGAAAGAGCACCCAACCCACGTCATTGCGAGCGTCGCAGGCGCGTGGCAATCCAGAGTGGCGGCTTGCACAAGCTTTATGGATTGCCGCGGGGCTAAAGTTCCTCGCAATAACGACGGCTTTCCCGCCACCCGCTGTGGCGTTTCGGCTTGGGCCTGGAGTTCCCGATATGGCTGAAGCGCGCTGGCCGCTTCAGTGGCCCGCGTGGCTGCCGCTGCTAACATGGGCGGCACTTCTTTTTCGGGCGCGTTATTCAAAACCAGCGCAGACCGCACATGACTGATCGCTACGCCGTCATCGGCCATCCCATTGGGCACAGCAAATCGCCGCAAATCCACCGTTTGTTCGCGCGCGCGACGGGGCAAGACATGGTGTATGAGGCCATCGACGGCGGCGCCGAACCCCAGGGCTTTGCCCGCGCGCTGGCCGCGTTTGGTGCGGCTGGCGGCCGTGGCCTGAATGTGACGCTGCCTTTCAAGCTGCAAGCGTGCGCCAGCGCCGACGCGGTGTCTGAAAGCGCGCGGCTGGCGGGCGCGGCCAATGCGCTGCGCTTTGACGGCGGCGGGCGCGTCGAGGCAGAAAACTTCGACGGCGCGGGCCTGGTGCGCGATTTGCAAACCAATTTGCGCGTGCCGCTGGCAGGCAGCCGCGTGCTGCTGCTGGGCGCAGGCGGCGCGGCGCGCGGGGCCGCCCTGCCGCTGCTGCGCGCGGGCGTGGCCGATTTGCTCATCGTCAACCGCACGGCGGGCAAGGCGCTGGAGCTGGCGCAATTGTTTGCGCCCCTGGCGGGCGCGGCGCGCGTGCGCGGCGGCGGGCTGGATGCGCTGGAGCCAGCGCCAGCGCAGCCGCTGCCGTTTGATGTGGTCATCAACGCCACATCGGCCAGCCTGGGCGCGCACGCGCTGGCCATTCCCCCGGCGGCGCTGGCGGGCGCGCGGCTGGCCTACGACATGGTTTACGGCCAGGGCCTGACCCCGTTTTTGCGCGCGGCGCAGGCCGCGGGCGCGGCGCAACTGGCCGATGGCGTGGGCATGCTGGTGGAGCAAGCGGCCGAATCCTTCGCCTGGTGGCGCGGCGTGCGGCCAGAGACGGCAGATGTGATTGCGCTGATGCGCTTGCCGCTGGTGTAGCGCGCGCTTGCTGCGGGGGGAGCGCGCGCCTTTCCCACCCGCTCGGCTATGCTTGCGGCAAACCCATCACTCATCAGGAGCGAACCCCATGAAACTGCTTGTACTGCACGGCGTCAACCTGAACATGCTCGGGCAGCGCGAAGCGGCGCACTACGGCGCGGCCACGCTGGCCGAAGTGGACGCAGCCCTGCAAAAGCTGGCGCGCGAGCTGGCCGTGCAAGTCGAATGCTTTCAAACCAACCACGAGGGCGCGCTGTGCGAGCGCATCCACCAAGCGCACCGCGACGGCGTGGACGGCGTGCTCATCAACGCGGGTGCCTGGACGCACACCAGCCTTGCCATCGGCGACGCGCTCGCCATCCTGAAATGCCCGGTGGTCGAGGCGCACATGTCCAACATCCACGCGCGCGAGCCGTTTCGCCACCATTCCCATGTGGCCGCTGTGGCCGTGGGGCAAATCTGCGGCTTTGGCGTTGATTCCTACCTGCTTGGGCTGCGCGCGCTCATCGCACAGGCAAACCGCCGCGCGCCGCGCCAGCAATAAACCGCGCAGCCCTTTGCCACGCAACACGACGAGAGAGCGCAAACCATGGGGAAACGGCTCACAAAAATTGCCACGCGCACAGGCGACGACGGCACCACCGGCCTGGGCGACAAAACGCGCGTCTCCAAAGCCAGCGCGCGGCCGCGTGCCATGGGCGATGTGGACGAACTCAACGCGCACATCGGCCTGCTGCTGTGCGAAGACTTGCCCGCGCCTGCGCGCCAGGTGCTGGCCGACATTCAGCACCAGTTGTTCAACCTGGGCGGCGAACTGTCCACGCCCGGGCGCGCGCTGCTGGACGAGGCCGCGCTGGCGCGGCTTGACGCGGCGCTGGCCGCCTTCAACGCGCCATTGCCCGCCTTGCAGGAATTCATCCTGCCAGCGGGCACGCGCGCCGCCGCGCAAGCACACGTCTGCCGCACCGTCGCGCGCCGCGCCGAGCGCGCCGTGGTGGCACTGGCCGCGCAAGAGCCGCTGCGCCCCGCGCCGGGCCGGTACCTCAACCGCCTGTCGGATTTGCTCTTCGTACTGGCGCGCGCATTCAACTGCGATGGCGACAACGGCAGCGTGGGCGACGTGTACTGGAAGAGCGAGCGGCTCGCGCGCAGCCAGCGGCAGCAGGGTTGAAGCGCGGGCGTTTTGCAAAGCCAATTCGTTGGGGGCCGATTGCGTGTACAACGCGAGCCTTCTCGCCATTGCGAGCGCCGCAGGCGCGTGGCAATCCATTGTTTTCGCTATTTTGGGCTGGTGCGGCGCATCCATTCAATGCCCTCGCCCCCCATCCTCACCCCCAACCCCTCTCCACAAGTGGAGAGGAGAGCAAATTGCACCCTCCCCTTTGGGGAGAGATGGGGAGAGGGTTGGGTGAGGGGACTCCTACGCAAAGTACAGCGGCGTTGCCCACCCTCTGTCGTCCCTGCCGGGGCATCTCCCCGGCCAGCGGAGGAGAAAAGCAAAGAGGCCGTGTGTGCTTGCTGAAACAAGGTGATGGGGCAGTGCCGCAATAACGGGG
>JAISNB010000113.1 GCA_031276435.1 Burkholderiaceae bacterium
TGCGCCGCGCTTGCCCAAGGGAGCGAGGGCAATGTTTAGATTCCCTCCCCCTGTGGGGGGAGGGTTAGGGAGAGGGGCAGGACAGGAATTATTTCGCGATGGTACAAATTCCCCTCACCAGGCGCTGCGCGCCACCCTCTCCCCAAGGGGCGAGGGTAGAACAGTGAAATGTGGCGAGGCTGATGATTTAATTCCATCTCCCGTGATGATTAGGAATAGGAGTATGAGAATATTTGCGCTGCGCGTCCCCCTCACCCTACCCTCTCCTCCTAAAGGGGGCAAGGGGAAAGGGTATATAAATGCGCCGCACGGAAAATCCCCTCACCCTGTCCCTCTCCCCAAGAGGCGAGGGGAATGAAAAGAGGCGCTCCCTTTGTCTTTGTCATTGCGAGTGCCCGCAGGGCACGTGGCAATCCACCGCTCCATGCTTCATTACCTCGCCCTCTTGGAGAGCGCGTGGCGCAGACTTCAGGGTGCGGGGGTTTCGGTGGCGGTCGGTTTGACGCGCTGTTGTTGAAGTTCTTGCTTGGCCTGCGCTATGACCTTGTCCAGTTTGCTGGCCACTTCTGGACTTTGCGTTTTGCGGGCTTGTTCGCAAAACGCCAGGACGCGCTCATGCTGGACGGCGTTGGAAGCGAGCGACCAGTTGGCCGCGCCGCCGATGCCCAGCCGGTCAGTATCGCCCCGGATGTCGATCCACGGCAGCGCCGTCATGATTCTTTCAACTGGCGCGCGCTCGCCCGTGGCCATGAATTTGCCCCAAAGCGCATCCAGTACCCACGGCCCCTGCTCCAGCGGGATTTGCTCAACTGTCAGTGGATTGCCCTGCCTGAAGGGTTCAAAACCCTGTTTGAGACCGGGGTGTCGATCCAGAAGGATCATGACTTTGGGCTTCGCGTCGGGCAGGCCGGAGTACCAAAGCCCCAGCACGATCGCCGCCAGGTACGTTTCTTTCAGATCGGCCAGCGCGCTGCTCCAGGCATCGACTTTTTCGGGGTTGGCGCGGAAAACGCCCGACAGGAAGCCCATCATGGGCGCAACCATGTTCTTTTTGTCCGGAAAGGAGCGGCTGATGTATTGCATCGCTTCAGGAAGGCGATCGGGTTCAGGCTTTTTGTAGTAGAACGTCATCCAGCGCGCGACTTCTTCCTGCGACTGGAATGCGGTTTGCGCCCAACTCGCCGGGGCCATGAGCACACACATGAAAACGATCAAAAGAAAACGCGACATCTTTTTCCCCTTGGACAAGCCTTCTGACACGCATACGACCGATGGCCATGTTACAAGAGCGGTGGCGCATGTCGCGTCCTGCCCGCGCGCGCCGACGCAAACCGGATAATCCTGCCCCATGAATCCCCTGCTTTCCAAGCTTCAGCCCTACCCGTTCGAGCGGCTGCGCCAGTTGTTTGCCGACGTTGCGCCGCCTCCCGGTTTTCGGCCCATCAGTCTGGGCATTGGCGAGCCACGCCACGCCACGCCCGCTTTCATCCAGCAGGCTTTGACCGACGCGCTGGGCGCCGGGCTTGCCAGTTATCCGGCCACGGCGGGCGAGGCCGCTTTGCGCCAAGCCTGCGCCGACTGGCTGCGCGCGCGCTACGGTGTCAGGGTGGATGCGGCCACGCAGGTGCTGCCCACGCTCGGCTCGCGCGAGGCGCTGTTCGCGCTGGCGCAAAGCGTGATTGACCCGACCCGCGCGGGTGGCGCTGTTGTGGTGTGCCCCAATCCGTTCTATCAAATCTACGAGGGCGCGGCTCTGCTGGCCGGGGCCACGCCGCACTATGCGCCCTGCGATCCGGCGCGCAATTTCGCGCCGCGATGGGACGCGGTGCCCGCCGCGGTCTGGGCGCGCACGCAATTGGTCTATGTGTGTTCGCCGGGCAATCCCACGGGCGCGGTGATGCCGCTGGCCGAGTGGAAGATGCTGTTCGATCTGAGCGAGCAGCATGGTTTTGTGATTGCCTCTGACGAGTGCTACAGCGAAATTTACTTTCAGGATGAAGCGCCTCTTGGCGCGCTCCAGGCCGCCGCAAAGCTGGGCCGCGGCGGCACCTTCGCGCGCCTGGTTGTGCTCACCAGTTTGTCCAAGCGCAGCAATGTGCCGGGTTTGCGCTCTGGTTTTGTGGCGGGTGATGCCAGCATCATCCGGCCTTTTTTGCTGTACCGCACTTACCATGGCAGCGCCATGGGCGCGGCGGTGCAGGCGGCCAGCAAGGCGGCCTGGAGCGACGAGGCGCACGTGGTTGAAAACCGCCGCCTTTACCGCGAGAAATTCGCGCGCGTGGCGCCCATGCTGGAGCCGCTGATGGATGTGCGCCTACCCGACGCAGGTTTTTACCTGTGGGCTGGCGTGCCAGCGGCGTGGAAAGGCTCTGACACCGGTTTCGCGCGCGATTTGCTGGCTCAATACAATATCACCGTGTTGCCCGGCAGCTTCCTGGCCCGCGACGCTGATGGCATCAACCCCGGCCAAGGCCGTGTGCGCATGGCGTTGGTGGCCGATGTGGCCGAGTGTGTCGAAGCCGCCGGGCGCATTGTTGAACTGATTCAATCCAGAACCTGAAAGCCTTCTTTTCATTCATGACACTTCATTTGCAGAAAATCATCGACAGCGCCTGGGAAAACCGTGCCCAACTCAGCCCGGACAGCGCGCCCAAGGCACTGGTCGATGCCGTAGAGCACGTGATCCTCGATCTCAATGCCGGACGCCTGCGCGTGGCCACCCGCCAAGCCGTGGGGCAATGGACGGTGCACCAGTGGATCAAGAAAGCCGTGCTGCTGTCGTTTCTCCTGAAAGACAACGCGCCCATGCGCGCGGGCGATTTGTGCTATTTCGACAAGGTGCCCACCAAGTTCGGCCACATGGACGCGGCTGCGCTGCAAGCCGCTGGCGTGCGCGTGGTACCGCCAGCGGTGGCGCGGCGCGGCAGTTTCATTGGCAAGGGCGCGGTGCTGATGCCCAGTTACGTGAACATCGGCGCCTATGTGGACGAGGGCGCGATGGTGGATACCTGGGCCACCGTAGGCTCTTGCGCGCAAGTGGGCAAGAACGTGCATTTGTCTGGCGGCGTGGGGCTGGGCGGCGTGCTCGAACCCGTGCAGGCCAATCCCACCATCATTGAGGACAACTGCTTCATCGGCGCGCGCTCCGAGGTTGTAGAAGGCGTGATCGTCGAGGAAAACGCCGTGCTCGGCATGGGCGTGTACCTGGGCCAGAGCACGCCCATCTTCAACCGCGCCACGGGCCAGATCCACTATGGCCGCGTGCCCGCGGGCAGTGTGGTCATCAGCGGCAGCCTGCCCAAGCAAACCGCCAGCGGCCAGGCTTACAGCCTGTATGCTGCGGTGATCGTCAAGACCGTGGACGCGCGCACGCGCTCCAAGGTCGACATCAACGAGTTGCTGCGTCCCTGAGAGAAGGCGCAAACAACCCCAATGCGCGCGCCTTCTGCCCCCGCCGCGCCCTGAAAACCAGCGACAGAAGGCGACGCCTTGGCCCATTCAAATTACACCGTCCCGAAAGATTTTCCATGACCGCAAGCACCCAGGCTCCCCCAGCCACCATGATGGAACGCATACTGCATCTGATGGTGCAGAAAAAAGCCTCTGACGTGCTGCTGTCGGCCCACGCGCCAGCAACCATCAAGATCAATGGCGATTGTTTTCCCATCAGCAACCAGTTGATGCCCGTCGACGGGCCGATCAACCTGCTCAAAGAGGTGCTGCCGCCCAAACGCATCGACGAGTTGCTGGAAACCGGCGAGCTGAACATGGCCTTGCACCGGCACAACGTGGGCAGTTTCCGCATTTCGGCCATGCGCCAGCGCGGCACCTATGCCGCGGTGATTCGTTTCATCAACTCGCAGATTGGCTCCCTGGACGATCTGAACCTGCCGCCCGTGCTGGCCAAACTGGTCATGGAAGAGCGTGGCCTGATTTTGATGGCGGGCGCCACCGGCGCTGGCAAGTCCACCACGCTGGCGGCCATGATCGAACACCGCAACCAGCACATGGCCGGGCACATTCTGACCATCGAGGATCCGGTGGAATACACCTTCACCAACAAGAAGTCGGTCATCAACCAGCGTGAGGTTGGCTCTGACACCGCCGACATGCAAATCGGCCTGAAAAACGCGCTGCGCCAAGCGCCCGATGTCATCATGATCGGCGAAATCCGCGACCGCGAAACCATGTCGGCGGCCATCGCCTACGCGCAATCGGGCCACATCTGCCTGGCAACCCTGCACGCCAATAACAGCCAGCAGGCGCTGCACCGCATCCTGACCTTCTACCCGGCTGAAGTGCGCCCGACGCTGTTGAGCGATCTGGCGGCAGCCCTCAGATCCATCGTCTCGCAGCGCCTGCTCAAGTCCGTGGACGGCAAGCGCACCCCCGCCATGGAGGTGCTGATCAACACCAAGCTGATTCAGGAGCTGATCGAAGAAGGCGACCTTCCCGGCATCAAGGAAGCCATGGACAACTCCATCGCCGAAGGCTCCCAGACCTTCGAGCAAGACCTGGCGCGCCTGGTCACCGAAGGCCGGGTCGAGCGCAACGAGGCGCTGGCCTTTGCTGACTCCCCCACCAACCTGCTGTGGCGCCTGCAAAACGAGGCGGGACGCCACGCCCTGGTGGCCGAAGACAGGCCCAGCGACGAGCCGTCGTTCACCGAAATCGCACTGGACATCAAGCCCAGCGGTTTCCGCACCACCGGCTTCGGGCCGTCCACCTTTGGCTCCAGCGGTTTCGACAACCTGCGCTTCAAACCCCAGCAGTAACCGCGCCCTGCCGCGCCCACCGATTCGCCCCCCCGTGTTGTATGACTGAAACCCGTCGCCTGGCCGAGGCGCTGATTGCCCGCCCTTCGGTCACGCCGCTCGATGGCGGCTGCATGGATTTGCTGCGCGCGCGGCTGGCGCCCTTGGGCTTTGCGTGCGAGCGCATGGACAGCGGAGCGGACAGCTTTCGCGTCTGCAACCTGTGGGCCAAACGCGCGGCCACGCCAGCGGCGGTGGCAGCGGACGCGCCGCCCTCAAGCATCAAAACCCTGGTCTTTGCCGGCCACACCGACGTCGTTCCCCCAGGCCCTGCGCAATGCTGGCAAAGCGACCCGTTCACCCCCACCGAGCGCGACGGCAAACTCCATGGCCGCGGCGCCAGCGACATGAAAAGCGCCATCGCCGCCTTTGTGGTGGCCGTGGAAGAATTCCTGGCCCAGGCGCCGCAAGCGCCGCTGCACATCGCGCTGCTACTGACCAGCGACGAAGAAGGCCCCGCCGTCGATGGCACCGCGGTGGTCTGCCAGAGGCTGCGGCAACGCGGCGAGCGCATCGACTACTGCATCGTCGGCGAACCCACCGCCACGCGCGCCACGGGCGACGTCATCAAAAACGGACGGCGCGGCACCTTGAGTGGCAAACTCGTCGTACATGGTGTCCAGGGGCACATTGCCTATCCGCAACTGGCACGCAACCCCATCCACGCCCTCGCGCCCGCGCTGGCCGAACTGGTCGCCACCGAATGGGACGGCGGCAACGCCTTTTTCCCGCCCACCAGTTGGCAGGTCAGCAACATCCACGCGGGCACTGGCGCGGGCAACGTCATCCCGGGCGAGGCGGTGGTGGACTTCAACTTCCGCTTCTGCACCGAGAGCACGCCCGAATCGCTGCAAACCCGGCTTGTGGCCGTGCTGGACAGACACGCTCTGGACTACGCGCTGGACTGGACACTGGGCGGCCTGCCCTTTCTCACGCCGCCGGGCACACTGGTGCGGGCCGTGCGGCAAGCCATCCACGCCGAAACCGGGCTGGACGCCGCGCTCTCGACCACTGGCGGCACCAGCGATGGCCGCTTCATCGCGCAAATCTGCCCGCAAGTCATCGAACTGGGGCCGCCCAACGCCAGCATCCACAAAGTGGACGAACACATTGCGCTGGCCGACCTGGCGGCGCTCAAGAACATCTACCGCCGCGTGCTGGAAAACCTGGCCGCGCAGGCGTAGCCGCGTACCGCGAACACCTGGTGGATTCAATGGCTTGCAAACGTGCGCGCTGGCTGGGCCGCGGCCTGCAAGGCGCAAAACACAACCCTCACCCCCCGGCCTTGCCACAACACGCACCATGACCCTCGCCCAGTTGATCGCCACGGTTGAGGCGCGGCTTGACCAAGCCGGCGTGTGCTTTGGTCATGGCACCACCAACGCGCGCGATGAAGCCGCCTGGCTCGTGCTGCACGCGCTGGATATGCCACTGGACAGCGACGTGCCAGCCATCAGCCAAAGCGGCGCGCCCATCGCGCCCGGGCAAATCGCGCACGTTGCAGCGCTGCTGCAAGCGCGCATCCAGACCCGCAAGCCGCTGGCCTACCTCACGCACCAAGCCTGGCTGCAAGGCGTGTCCTTTTATGTGGACGAGCGCGCCATCGTCCCGCGCAGCCTGATTGCCGAACTGCTGGCCGACGGCGGCATAGACCCCTGGCTGTCGGCGCAAACCCGGCAGGTGCTCGATCTGTGCACCGGCAACGGCAGCCTGGCCTGTCTGGCCGCCATGGCCTGGCCCGAAGTGCGTGTCACGGGCGCGGATCTGTCAGCCGACGCCCTGGCCGTGGCGCGCGCCAACGTGCTGCGCCACGGGCTGCAAGAGCGCATCGCGCTGCTGCAAAGCGATGGCCTGGCCGCCTGCGGCGGCCCATGGGATTTGATTTTGTGCAACCCGCCCTACGTCAACGCCCGCAGCATGGCCGCCCTGCCGCCCGAATACCGCGCCGAGCCAGCGCTGGCGCTGGCTGGCGGCATCGACGGCATGGACTTCGTGCGCGTGCTGCTGCGCGAAGCGCGCGCGTGCATGACGGCGCAGGCCGTCCTCGTGCTCGAAATCGGCCACGAGCGGGCGCACTTTGAAGCGGCCTTTCCCGCGCTGCAAGCCGTCTGGCTTGAAACCAGCGCGGGCGCCGATCAGGTGCTGCTGCTCACGCGCGAAGCGCTCGGCACCTAGGCGTGCTGGCGCGGCCCGCGCGGCGCAACACCGCAATATGGGCCACGCCATCTGCAACGCGCGCCCAGCCTGTGGCAACCCGCGCCAACGCGCGGCAAAACCGCCGCCCACCCATGCACTGCCATGAAACCACCGCGCGCATTGCCACGCGCCCTGCGGCCCGCGCAATGACGCATACCCTTCTCTCCCTCACAGGCAAGGCAGCAATGCCCCCTCACCCCAACCCTCTCCCCCACGGGGGCGAGGGTGAAAAACGCGCTGCTTCTGCCTTCCTCTCTCCCTTGAGGAAGAGAGTGCCCCGGCAGGGGCGAGAGAGGGTGGGTAAAAAAACAACACACGCCCGCCAAAAGCCGTCAAAAAAGAGAACTATTTCACACTTTCCGCGTTTTTTTCACTTTCGCACCTCTCTGCCTGTTGCAAAACGCGAAAATGTCGCTACCATGGCATGCGTGTCTTGGCCCCGCGCCGATCCGCCGAACCTGTTCCCCTTGTGTTGCAGCGCCACCCAACGCAACGCACCAGAGGGGCGCATGAGGAAGCGGCAAGGCAAGGGGCGCGAAGGCGCATCCACCCATCCATCCCGTCAACTTAACTTGCAAGGAGCAAGCTATGCGAAATAGCCACATATCAGAAATAAATCCAGAAACCTCTGGACTTTATTCTGCTTCATGGTATAATAGCAATCAGCAATCAGCAATCAGCAATCAGCAATCAGCAATCAGCAATCAGCAATCAGCAAAAATTTTTCAAAAAATTGCACTAGGCATATGTGT